>JANLHA010000361.1 GCA_024653845.1 Candidatus Omnitrophota bacterium
AGCCAAAAGATCTTCTTGCAGCATGACTTTGAGATGACTTTCAAGTACAAAAGCAGTGTTTCCATGCTCATAGACAACGGCCTTGTCAGGAACGATCCAAATCTTATTAAAGGTGTCTTGGGGAATTTCCGTTGTCTGGAATTTCTCGTAGGCTCTGGCATAGACTCTCTGCCAAAAACGATTTCCTATTTCATTTTCGGGGTAAGTCAAGGACGCCGTGAGTTGTTTGAGAATATAATCTTGTGCAAGAAGATCACGTCCCATCGCCGTTTGGCCAAAAGTTTTCGGAATGATGCGATCTTTTTCATAGGGAGACAGGTTAACCCACATCTCATTTTCTGGCACAGTCAATGCTGCCAGAAAATATTTCACCAATTTCATGGACTGTTCACGAAGATCTTCGGCTTCAATATTTTTCTCACCTTCATCAATGATAAACTCAAAAATCAACGGATTTTTGGGGTCAATGGTGATTCCCTTAACTAAAAGAGGAGTAAATTCTTTCGTTGTGGTCATGAGTGTGCCTAGAGGGGGGAGATTCAATACGCCTGATGAAGAAGGTTGGGCATAACTTGGAACTGGAGAAAGCACGGAGAGAGAAAAACTCCATAAAATGAAGATGGAAATAAACTTTTGATAATATCTTTTGGAAATTCTTTGAAAATACATAAAATGCCTTTTTTATTTAATAACAAATGATTGGGTTATGTTATCAAATCTAACATTTTTTAACTCATTTTGCCAAAAATTTTAGCCTTTGAATATATGCTGAGAGTTCCAGCAAATAATGATATTTTAGGAAGAATTGAGGAATTTAAGAATCAGAAATTATCGAGCCAGGGGAAAATGCTTTTGTAGAATCAACTGATCTTCATCGACGCCTATTTTACTCTGGGTAACCGTCACCGTATACCCTTCGGAAGTTTGCTCAGAAATGGTGTATCGCAACCCCTCAAGCCCTCCTTCATGCGGATTGGCCATATCCAAATCTTCCACACGATCACATCCCACATAGGTGCCGTTGTTTTGCAAAAAACACCGATCCATGGCGGACTGGATTTGATGCAGCGTTTGGGTGGCTTGGACTTCCCTTGTCTGGGCAGGTGGGCTCATTTCTCTTGGAGAAAAAAAGTAAAAAATCACCACTGCCATGATGACCGCCGCAACTCCAGCCACTGGCAAAAATTCTTTCTCTTGAAGATCCTTTTGCAATATTTGAATCATTTCTTTTCTTTCAAATCGTCTCGAGTGAGCAAGCTATGACATCGAGGACAATGTTGCACTTCTTCTCCAGGAGTATCAAAGAAAAGATACGTGCAAAAGGGACACTGATGAAGATGTTCTGCTCTTTTGCCCTCACGTTCCTCTTTGGCTCTTCCCTCTCCGATCCACAAAAAAAATAAAGTCCCTAACATCAACGAAAGAGCGATGGCCAATGCTATAGAGAAATCGATTTTGATCATCGCAAATAAGATCTCAAAGGAACGTAGGAAGGGACATTGGGGTCGATCCCGAGACTTTGGACGTCCACATCATCGACGGAAACGACACCTTGTTCTTCAAACGTGGATTTCAAAACAGTTTTAGCTTTCTTCTTACCTTTCAGGGGACTGAAGGAAGGCTTAATAACTTCTGTTGTTTTAGCAGGATAAAATTGGCTTCTTTGCGGATAAGCCGAGACCATAGGATATGCTGCCTCCTGAGGGGACAACGCTTGCGACATCAAATCTTCTCGGTCCAAAATAGACCCTAGAAATATCAGTGGCGGTTTATAAGCGACATTTTTGACCGGAAAAACAAAAATCACCCCTCCTAAGATGACGACATGACAAATCAATGACGTCAAGATTGCCAAGGATTCCCAACCTTTCTGGTCTTTGATTCTTACCATCATGAACCGCTACCCTGCGTTGTAGCAATGTTGATTCTTTCGATCCCTAAGTCTCGACACAAATCCCACACATCCACAATTCTTCCCATCGAAGCTCGACGGTCTGCCTTGATCATGACCGGCAGACTTTTATTCTCGGGATGGCTAAGCTGTTTCTTGAGCTCTTTAACAGTGATCACAGAGTCGCCTAAATAAATGACATCTTCCGCCGTGATCGTAATCATGAACCCTTCTTCCTGGACGGTATCGCTCGTCACCGCTTTCGGAAGACGCACATTGATCCCCGATTGAAAAGTGAAAGACGAGGTAAGCATAAAAAAGATCAAAAGCAAAAACACCACGTCAATGAGCGGAGCGATGTTGATTTGTTCCAATCCTTTTTCCAATTTCAAATTGCGTTTGAATCTCATCGTGCTTTCCCTTAAAGTTCTTCTTGAGTGAAAGAATGTTCCGAATGTTCACAAAGAAGATTAACCAATTCCGTTGCGGCTCTCTCCATTTCAAGAACAAAGGTATTCACTCGACTGATCAAATAGTTATAAGCCACAAATGTCGGAATGGCGACCGCCAACCCTGCAACCGTGGTGATCAAAGCTTCCCAGATGTTTCCTGCCAAGTCAGCGGGCGTGACCGGATTCATCGATGTCGCACGGGCCTGAATGGTATGAAAAGCACCGGTCATTCCGGTGACCGTTCCTAACAACCCAAGCAGAGGACTGACATTGGCAATCGTTGCCAACGCGGTGAAACGTTTCTCAAGCTTAGGAACTTCAAAAAGGCTGACATCTTCCATGGCTTCTTTGATGGTCTCTCGGGAGGAACCTGCTTTCAGAATTCCTGCTTTCAAAATTTTGGCAACCGGCGAAGGATTGGTCTCGCATAAGCTGACCGCTTCTTTGATTTTATTTTGTTTGAGAAGATGAAAAACGTCCTGCTTCAATTGAACCGTATCCGTCGTGATGGATCTAAAATAGGCAATCTTGCCTAAAACAACGCCTAACGCAATGATCGAACAGATCAAAATCGGGACCATGATTGGTCCTCCTGCCATGATCAATTGCCCTAAATTAATTTCCCAAATACCCATAAAAATCCTCCCTTATTTTTCTTTCAACCGTTCCAGTTGTTCCTCAGCATACTTCGATTCTTCCGTCTCGAATTCTAAAATTTTCTGATAAGCCGACCGTGCCTCTTCCCATTTCTCTTGTTCTTCAAAAATCCGGGCCACGCGCAAATAAGCCTTGATCACCCAAGAGAGATCTTTGGGATACAAATAAGAAATCTTCAAATAGGCTTCAATCGCTTTTTCCCGTTGACGAAGAGATTCATAAACATCGCCGATCGCAAACTGAATTTCGACATTTGTAACTTCGCTCAAAGACTGCTCAGCAGCCAAAGCGGTCTGATAAGCCTCCAAAGCTTGCAAGTGCTGTTTGTTCTTCTCATAAATTTCGGCAATCTTGATATATACACTTCTCCGAAGTTCCGGTGTTTTCTTAAGAATATCCAAATAGGCTTGAACCCCAACCGAAAGGTCTGCATCTTGTGAAAAAATTTCAGCGATGGCTAGTTTGGCTTTCGCTAGCAATTCGGGAGGACTTTTATCATC
>JANLHA010000038.1 GCA_024653845.1 Candidatus Omnitrophota bacterium
CCAAACGCGAATTCCAAATTCTCAAGCTTGTTGCGCAAGGCCTCTCTAACAAAAATATCGCTTCCAAACTTAAATTGAGTATTCGTACTGTGGAAGCTCATCGATCCAATCTTACCCACAAACTCGGCATCAAAAATACGGCTAACCTGGTCAAGTACGCCATCTCTAAACAACTCATATAATTTCCCTTTCAATCTTTTTTAAGTACTTTTACTTATTTTTTTAGGTAGATCATCTCATACAATTTTTTTCTATCTTGAGTTAACGTAAATTAAGGCATAAAACAATTTTAACGAGGAAAATAAATGAGAAAAAGACTCCTTATTGTTGATGATCACGCAGATTTTCGCGCGATGCTTAGAAATTATTTAAACCAAAATGAATCCAATTTGGAAATTTTTGAAGCTAGCACAGGTGAAATGGGAATCGCCAAAGCTTCTTTTGTAAAACCGGATATCATTTTAATGGATATTAGCCTTCCGCAAGCCAATGGTTTAGAAGCCACCATCCAGATCAAAGAAGAGAATCCCCAATGTCACATCATCATTTTGACCATGTTTGATGTGGCTGTTTTTAAAAAAGCGGCTGAAAAGCTAAAAACCACAGAATTCATTGGGAAAAGTGAAGTCTATGATCGGCTATTACCTGCAATTAAAAAATGTTTGGAAGATACCAAGATAAAGAACCCATGATCTTCCGTCGATAAGGCGGTGATAGAAATGGCTCAAAAATCTGGAATCACTCTCAAGACTCTTTCTCTAGCACTCCAACACATTGATGACAATGTCATGATTACAGACCGCGATGGAATCATTGAGTATGTCAATCCAGCTTTTGAAATGACAACAGGCTATACCTATGAAGAAGCCCTTGGGAAAACACCAAAAATCCTTCACTCTGGCCACCATCATGCCGAATATTACCAAAAACTCTGGGAAACCATTCTGAGTGGAAAAACGTTTCGAGCAACCACAACAAATCGAAAAAAAAATGGCGATATTTATTATGCCGACCAAAGCATTTCACCAGTGCATGATGATCATGGTGAAGTCTTTTGTTTTGTTTCTGTCTGGAAAGATGTCACCGATCGGATTGTGGATGAAGAAAAGTTAAAGTATGAAAAGAGCAAACTCGAGCAAGTGTTAGGAATCGAAGCCGGCTTGCACAGTATTCTTGATCTCAATAAATTGATCGATTTTGTCGTCGATAAAACATGCAAAGTTCTTGAAGCAGAAAAATGTTCTATCATGTTTATCGATCAAGCATCAGGGGAATTATGCGTCAAGGGCCATCGGGGCATTGAAGAACCCGTAATCGAAGGAAGCCCTCTGAGGATGGGTGATAAAATTGCCACTTTGATTGAGCGCCATCACAAAACAACCATACCTAATGGCGCTATCCAGAAACATTCCTCTAAGATCGATGGGACTCTTTATCAGAGCAAGACATTCTTAAGCGTTCCCATTGAATTGAAAGACCGATTGCTCGGGATCATTAACGTTTCTGATAAAAGAGGAAAAGATACAAACATTTTTACAGATCTGGATTTAAAAATCCTTTTTATGATTGTGCGTCAAGTGCGGATCGCCATTGAAAACGCCCAATTGTATCGAGAACTAAAATATTTAACCATCACAGACCCTCTAACAGGAATTTATAATTATCGTTATTTCACTCAAACGTTGGATTATGAAATTATGCGTTCCAAGCGTTATGGGAGGAGTCTTTCATTTCTCATGATCGATATTGATCAGTTCAAATTTCACAATGATAAATTAGGTCACCAGCAAGGAGACCAAATCCTTAAGAATCTCGCAAAAAGCATCCAAGAAAATATTCGCAAGACCGATGTGGTCTGCCGTTACGCCGGAGATGAATTCGCCGTGATACTTCCAGAGACCGATTTGAATCAAGCCAAAATCACCGCTGAGAAAATCCGGAAGAAGGTCTCTGAAACATTTGCCGACTCGTTGATCAGTGTCAGCATTGGTCTGGCCAGTAGCACATCGCAGACCACGCGATTTGACCTCATTGGGAAAGCAGACAGTTATTTACATAATGCTAAACAACAGGGGAGAAACCAAGTTTGTGGATGACATCAAAACAAAACCAAACAAAAAATTGAAGAAAGCCGTGCAGGGGTCTATATTGCTGATCATCAAGGCAACTTAATCTATGTCAATTCCGCGTTTGTAGCAATTTTGGGGTATTCTCTCAAAGAAGAACTTATTGGAAAAAACTTGGCCAAAGAACTATACGTTAACCCAAAGGAACGAGAACCCTTTCTCAACACTCTCGTCAAAATGGGATTTGTGCGGGATTATGAAGTGCGGAATAAGCGCAAAGATGGGTCTATCGCTATTTTGTCCGTCACCAGCAATTGGATCAAAGATGAAACCGAACAGGTTATTGGAGTTGAAGGAATTGTTCATGACATTACAGAAAAGAAAAAAATCGAAGAAGCTTTTAAAGATGAAGAAGACAAATTAAACCAAGTTCTAAGGTTCGAAGAAGGCCTGAGTCTTATCCATGACGTCGAGAGACTAGGACAATTTGCGGTCAGACAAATTTCAGGTATCTTAAATGCACAAAAATGTTCACTCATGCTTTATAATCATGAAAAGGAAGATTTATTCATTTTGTCGGCACAAGGAATGGAAGAGGCCATCATTGAACATGCCAACAAAAAAATCGGCGAACCCATTGCAGGAATGGTAGCCCAAAAACGGGAACCTTACTTGGTCTCTAATATTGAATACGACAAACAACTGCAGCTTCCTAATCGCCCTCATTATGCCACACGGTCATTCATGAGCGTTCCTGTTTTATTTGGCCCTAAATTGCTAGGGGTGATCAATGTTGCTGATAAATTTTTAACAACATGGGAAACGTTTACCGAACTGGATTTGAAAATGCTTTGCACAATGGCGCGAGCGGTCGGAATTGCTTTAGAAAATGCTCGCCTCTTCCAGCGTCTCGAAGATTTGGCTGCGGGAGAACCCTGGGCTAGCTTGCGGCACCGATATTGAATATGTCCATACCAATTCTCTCCTTACTCATTCTCCTCTTCGTCATTCTTATCAGCACATCACAACGCGTCAACATTGGAATTTTATCGCTAATCCTGGCATGGACCCTCGGTTATTGGATAGCTGGAATGAAAGCCTTCGAGGTGATTGCAGGATTTCCCGGATCAATGTTTATGGTCCTGGTTGCCATTAGCTATTTTTTTGGTATTGCCAGTCACAATGGCACGCTAGATAAAATCACAAGCATCATGATACGGATCGTCAAAGGACAAAGGGCTGCCTTACCCGTCATTTTCTTTATAATCGCCATGGTTTTATCAACAGTTGGGGCTGGGAATATCGGCGCTGTAGCATTATTAGCTCCCGTTGCTATGAGGATTGCAGACAAAACCGCATTAGGCGCCTTTTTTATGACGATCCTGTTGATTTATGGAGCGAATGCTGGAACATTTTCTCCTTTTGCTTTTACAGGGATTATCGCAAATGGGCTTGTGACAAAAATAGGTCTTCCCATGAACCCCTGGACAGAAATTTATCTTCCCAACTTCTTGGTCCAAACTTTTCTTGCCCTCATCAACTATCTCATTTTTTATTTTTTATTAAAGAAAAGAGGAGGACCTACGCAGAAATTTTCGCTAGAAAGCATCAGCCCAGGGAGTCAGCCATTCAACACACAACAGGTTTTGACTTTGTCAGCGATTCTTGTCTTAATCATTGGAGTTGTATTCTTTAAAATCAATGTTGGTCTTCTGGCGATGATCTTAGGAATTTTACTGACACTGATTAGGGTCGCTCATGGCTTAGAAGAATTCAAGTTGATTCCCTGGAAAGTGGTGATCATGGTCTGCGGCATGAGCACATTGATTTCCATTATTGAGAAAGTGGGAGGCATGAACATTTTGATCACAGGGCTCGCTCAAATTTCCAATTCTCAAAATGTGACAGGAATTCTGGCATTTGTTGTGGGGATCATTTCTTCATTCTCGAGTTCTTCAGCGGTCGTGATGCCAACATTCATTCCTCTTGTTCCAGGACTGATTGAAAAGATGGGGGGAGGAGATCCCGTCGCCCTTGTTTCATCGATCAATATCGGGGCCCATCTCGTTGATGTTAGCCCGTTGTCGACGTTAGGCGCATTGTGTCTGGCCAATGCGGCTTTTAGCGAAAATAAAATCCGGTTGTTTCGCAAACTGTTGATTTATGGGTTATCCATGTCTGTTGTAGGAGCTGCGGTAAGTTATCTTTTCTTCGGAAAATTGCTTCCCATTTTATGAGAATGTCTTGAGGTATGAAAGAATTTCGGCATTATGCCCTTGCGGCTTGACCTTCTCAAAAATCTTCACGATTTTGCCTTGGCTGTCGATGATAAATGTTGTTCGAGCAACCCCCATGTACTTGCGGCCGTACATATTCTTCTCAACCCACACGCTATAAGATTGCGAAATCTTTTTATCTTCATCGCTCAAAAGAATGAAGGGGAGATCAAATTTCTTAATAAACTTCTCATGTGAATTCACGGAGTCAGGACTCACTCCCACCACAACAGTATTTTCAGATTCAATTGACTGGATCGAATCACGAAACCCGCAAGCCTGCACTGTACAGCCTGGAGTGTCGTCCTTTGGATAAAAATAAAGAACCACATTTTTCCCTTTAAAATCTTTGAGTGAAACTTTCTTGCCGTTGCTGGCAGGAGCAGAAAAATCTGGGGCTTTTTGACCAACTTCGATTTTCATGTTTGTCTCCGTTAATTCTTAATACGCTTTCCATGATTTGGTCTTGGGATCGTAAATTTCCTTTTTGATTCTGTCCATCGATAATCCATCTTCTCGTGGCCAGGCCGTGACTTCCGCCTTATTACCGTCGAGATCATAAAAATAGAGCGACCAAGATTTCTCACGTTTCTTAGCAAATTCGATTCTTGCGCCATTTTGCTCGAGGCGCTTGATCATCGGCTCGAATTCATCCGCATGAACGCGGAAGGAAAAATGATTAGCTCCGACACCATCATTTTTGAAAGGGTGGACATCGTCGAAATTGTTCGCTTGAATAATTCCGATGAGAGATAACGGACCAGCGTCGAGAAAACATTCGATGCCGGGCTTGGAAGGTTCGCGGTCGGTGATTTTGAGTCCGATAACTTTGGTATAGAACTCAACGGCCTTATCGATATCACGAACGTTGATTGCGACGTGGTCGATGCCTAAAATTTTAACCATGCTAAGCTCCAATGATTATTAATGGGTTGCTCCCACCAATCTTCTAAATCTTCACTTTCCTTACGATCTTTCTCTTCTCAAAAATCACGTATTCGCTATAATCCGCCGCCTTGGCCCACGCCAATGCCTTATCGTAATCACATCCAACATGCTGCGGCTCATGCGCATCCGAACCAAAGGTAAGAGGGACACCCGCTTGCTGATAAATTTTAAGGGCATCAAGAGAAGGATAGATTTCTCCAACAGGTTTGCGCAATCCCGATGTGTTGATTTCAATCGCGACTCCAACATCTTTAAAAACTTGAGCCGTCCGACGCACTTCATCACTCATATCTTCCGTTGGGCGTGCCCCAAATTTTTTGACCAAATCCACATGTCCCATGATATCAAATAATCCCGGCTGGGCACTCTGGCGCAAAAGGGCATAGTAATCTCGGTAAACCTGATTCACATTCGCGGCATCCCAGCTTTTTCGCTCCTCAGGACTGTCAAATCCCCAATCGCCAATGAAATGAACAGAACCGATCACATAATCGTATGGATAATCATCTAAAATTGCTTTGGTTTGTTTTTCATATCCAGGAATAAAATCAGCTTCGATCGACATTTTGATCCGCAACTTTCCCTTGAACTTTTCCTGAACCTCTTCAATCATTTTGTAATAGATGGGAAGCTCTTCACGCTTCATCGTAATTCCCGGCAGGGGACCACGCACAAATGGTGCATGATCTGAGAAGCCAATTTCTTGCAAACCCACCTTAAGCGCATGTTCCGCATAAAGTTTGGGCTCGCCAATAGCATGGCCACACAAAGGAGTATGCATGTGATAATCAGAAATAATTGTCATATTATGATATTACAATTGGTCGGTGAGTAACACCCTGAATGAACTCTGAGGCCCGTCTCCAATCTGCAGTTAAATTCCAGAGTAGACGGGTCGATTGTGAACGAAGGGTGTTACTCACCGAAACAAATGATTTAAGGCTGCATTATAACACACCGGCCGTGCTGATAAAATTTTTCTCCAAAATATCTTCCTATGCTAAAATGGGGGCTTCTTGAAACAATGAAAATGGAAAATCATGGATATTGAGATGAAATTCTTCAATCTTAAGGAAGCACCTCAGAATCATGGAGGCATTCTTTTTTACTATTCTCCTGGAAAAATGATTCTCGGCTGCGTCACGCTTGTCTTATTCACTCTCATGATTTTTTATATCATCTTCCCCCAAAATGCTGGAATTGCCTATTGGGTAGGAGGGGTCTTAGTTTTTATTCTCCTTTGTATGTCCGGGGAGCTAAAAGCACGGTTCCGCCCAACAAATTGGCTCATCAAATTTGATGAACAACAACTGATGATCAAATTCCGTAGTTACCTGAATTATCACTTTGATCCTCTGGAGATTCAAATCTTTTCGATACCTTTAAAGAACATTGAATTTTGTCGCTCCTTGATCGAAAAGATAGAAACTCCTTCCTATCAGCAGAGAAAAAGATTAAAAGTTAATCATTATATTCAATTTCAAATCAAGCCGATGGTGGATCTATCAGAATTGAAGAAATATTTACAAAATGAAAAAATGAAAAAAGCTCCTTCCGGTCGATGGAATCGAACTAAACATCTACATTTCCCTGTCTGCGTTGACGATCAATCCATCATCGTGGACTGGCAAGGAGTATCTCCGTTAATCAAAGAATCGCTCAAAATCTTTGCCCAGAATATAAAAATCAAAGATCAAATGATCAAAGATTTGTCATATCATTCTTTGAATGATCTTACTAAAGAAGAGATTAATAAGCGCGTTCAAAAATTGGTTAGGCAAGGCGATCAGATGGGGGCGATTCGTTTGGCCAGAAGAGCATTGAGATTAAACATCCACGAAGCCAAAGAACACATCGAGAAGTTGAATAAATGATCACATGAGCTCTAAATTCAATTCTATCATTATAGGTTCCAGACCCAGTCGACTTGCCATTGTTCAGGCTGAAGAAATTGCCTCCTTTTTGGCCCAAAGCCAAATGGGACGGAGTAGCTCTGAGCTCAAAAGCTATTCTTCTAAAGGAGATCAAGACCAGAAGACATCCTTGATGACCAATCCTGCCGAGGATTTCTTTACAGACGCCCTTGACCAAGCGCTCCTTGATCAAGAAATTGACATCGCTGTCCATAGCGCCAAAGATTTACCACGTCAGTTGCGAGACGGTCTGGAAATTTTTGCCCTTACCGCGCCGTTGGATGAGACGGATGCGTTTGTCGGTAAAACACTTTTAAGCCAATTGCCGGCTGGTGCTCGAGTTGGAACCAGTAGCTTGCTAAGAAAAGAGGGGATCCTTAAAATCAATCCTCACGTTCAAATCAAAGATATCCGGGGAACCATCGAAGAACGTTTGCAACAATTGGATTCTGGTGCCTACGACGGCGTCATTGTGGCCACTTGCGCGCTCAAACGACTCAAGCTTGAACATCGCATCACTGAAATCTTGCCGTGGGAGGCGACACCTCTACAAGGCCAACTGGCTGTTGTGGGACAAAAAAAAGATTGGCGACTAAAAAAACTTTTTAAGAATATCGATGTTCGTCGAAGTTATGGTCGTATATGGTTGGTTGGTGCAGGTCCCGGGGACCCCGAGCTTATCACTGTCAAAGCCACACGTCTCCTCCAACACGCGGATTGCGTTTTTTACGATTATCTCGCGCACCGTGATCTTTTAGAGTACGCCTGGAAGGCAGAAAAGATTGACGTCGGCAAACGCAAAGGACTTCATACCCTTTCACAATCAGAGCTTTCTCATCGGTTGAAAGAAAAAGCCATGGAAGGGAAAAAAGTCGTACGCCTCAAAGGGGGCGACCCTTTGATTTTTGGACGAGGAGGAGATGAAATTGAATACCTTCGATCTTATCACATTGAAGTGGAGGTCGTCCCTGGCATCAGTTCAGCGACGGGAATTCCTTCTTCATTAGGGATTCCGCTCACCGCACGTGGAATATCTGGTTCGGTTGCCTTTTTAAGCGGTCATCATGAAGATGAAAAAGAAGAATCCAGTCAAAGACCTCTCACCATTCCTGACGCAGACACATTAATTTTCCTGATGGGATTAACCAAGTTGTCTGTCATTGTAAAATCATTACAAAGAGCCAAATGGCCACATAGCGCGCCAATGATGATCATTTCTAAAGGAACTCGCTCCGATGAAAAAATTCTTACTGGAACTTTAAAAAATATTGAAGAACTCGTCAAGGCTCATCCTCTTGAACCACCCGCACTGATCATCGCCGGAGATGTTGTTAAATTTTGGGAACGCTATTCTTATCGTGAGAATCACATTTTATATTTAGGAACAAACCCTGAGAAATATCGACCATTAGGACACATTATCCATCACCCCATGATTGAAATTACGCCTTCATCTTTAGATCGAAAAATGGTCGAAGAAATTCTTGCCCAACTGCCGACTTACGATATGGTGCTCTTAACAAGCCGGTTTGCTGTCCGCTATTTCTTTGATTTTTTGCAACAATATGACCGGGCTTTTGACATGATCAAAACCAAAAAGTTTGCAGTCATCGGTGACGACACGGCTTATGCTTTGCAACAACGAGGATTGAATGCGCACATCCTTGCCGAGGAAGAAACCAGCGAAGGGATGTTTGAAGTTTTAAAGAAACAATATTCTCTTCGAGGGAAAAAGATATTGTTCCCTCGATCGTCGCTACCAAATCCTTATTTGAAAGAAAATCTTACGAAGGAAGGCTGCGAAGTGACCTTATGGCCCATTTATGAAAATCGAAAGCCTGCTAGGCGACCGCTTCCGGCTGGTCCCATTGACCAAATTTTATTCACCAGCCCTTCGACAGTTAGAAATTTTCTCGAAGATTATAAAGAAATTCCTGCGGGATGGGAAATCTTAGCCAAAGGGTCTACGACACAAAAGGCTCTCACCGCTGCAGGGTATGAAAGCGAAATCATCGCGACCTTTAGAGGTTTTTTCTAGAGAACTGATGATTCCGCAGGCGCGAGCGAAATTCTTGTTTTTTAACCCAAGATATATTAGGATACGCCTATGTCAAATTTTCGTCGATTAAGACAATCTCCAACGATTCGAGAATTGGTCCGTGAAACACACCTCACCAAGAATGATGTGATCCAGCCTTTTTTTGTCATCGAGGGAAACAAGAAAATAGAAACCATTCCTTCGATGCCCGGAATTCATCGCTATTCCTCGGACCTTCTCCTTCGGGAAATCGAAGATTACATAAAAGGAGGAGGGAAGGCGGGACTATTTTTTGGTCTTCCCGGAAAAAAAGATGCAAAAGCATCTCAAGCTTATTCTGAAAAAGGTGTCATTCAAAACGCGATTCGAAAAATCAAGAAAGAATTTCCAGAATTTCTAGTGATCACCGATGTGTGTTTGTGTGCTTATATGGACCATGGGCATTGCGGTGTTATTGAAAATGATAAAATTGTAAATGAAAAAACATTGCCGCTTTTATGCAAAGTCGCTTTGTCGCATGCTGAAGCGGGAGCTGATATCATTGCTCCATCGGACATGATGGACATGCGAGTGGGTGAAATCCGTCGAGCGCTGGACGCGCAGAATTTCCGGAATACTGCGATTCTTTCTTATGCGGTCAAATATTCTTCCGCTTATTATGGCCCTTTTCGTGACGCGGCCAATTCCGCGCCTGCGTTTGGCGATCGCAAAACTTATCAAATGGACCCCGCCAATGCTCGAGAAGCCCTCAAAGAAGCACAACAAGACGTCCTTGAGGGGGCAGACATGGTCATGATCAAACCCGCCGTTGCGTATCTGGATATCATCCATCGTGTGCGTGAAGCTGTGAATGTTCCCATTGCGGCGTATCATGTCAGCGGTGAATATTCGATGATCAAAGCCGCTGCTGAGAAAAAATGGATCAACGAACGCGATGTGGCTTTGGAAACTCTTTTGGGAATCAAACGCGCCGGAGCTGATTTAATCATCACTTATTATGCGAAAGATATTTTAAAATGGATTTGAAATAATATTGAGGATTGGGAGCAATTCCTGAGTGAACTCCGGACATCGTCTTCAAACAGGTTTTCAATTCTAGTAAAGACGATGTTCGTGTGAACGAAGGGGTTGCTCCCAATCCTCAATTCATACTTCATTTGATCCAAGAAAAGACGGGGCGATTGTGAGCGAATAGGTTACTCATGGTCACAGTATAAATATGAAAACTCTCAATTCTCAAAAAATTTTCACCCAAGCCAAAGATGTCCTTGTCGGTGGAGTTAACAGCCCTGTTCGCTCCTTCAAAGGTGTCGGCGGCAACCCGCTCGTCATGAAATATGGCAAAGGGTCCCAAATCCACGATGAAGATGGCAATGCTTATACCGATTATTGTTTATCCTGGGGCGCGTTGATTTGGGGACATGCTCATCACAATGTGGTTTTAGCCGCGAAAAAAAATGCAGAGCGCGGGATCAGCTTTGGAACAACCACTCGTGCAGAAATCGATTTGGCGCAGCACATTGTCAGCTGCGTTCCATCGATCGAATTGATTCGTTTTGTCAATTCTGGGACTGAAGCGACAATGAGTGCGATTCGCTTAGCTCGTGGATTCACGAAACGCTCACTCATTGTCAAATTTGATGGATGTTATCATGGACATGCCGATGATCTTCTCACAACTGCTGGATCCGGAGTTGCCACGCTTCATGCCTCTTCAAGCGCCGGGATTCCTCAAAGTCACGTTGAAAACACCTTGAGTCTTCCCTACAATGACATCGAGACGTTAAAACAAACCCTTAAGAAACATCATGAGAATATCGCGTGTGTGATCATCGAACCAGTTGCGGGGAACATGGGTGTGATTCCCGCCAATAAAGATTTCTTAAAAACTCTCCGAGAGCTCACCCAAAAGCACAATATTGTTTTAATTTTCGACGAAGTGATGACTGGATTTCGCACATCGTTAGGTTGCGTGCAGGGAGAGACCGGAATCATTCCGGATTTGACCTGTTTGGGAAAAATCATCGGTGGAGGATTTCCAATTGGCGCTTATGGCGGACGAAAAGATATTATGCAACATCTCGCACCTCTTGGGGGAGTCTATCAAGCTGGAACATTTGCCGGGACGCCTGTTGTGATGCGCGCAGGGCTTGCGGCGCTCAAGCTTCTTAATGAGAATTTTTACAAAAAACTCAACGAACGCGCTGAACAGCTTTCTTCATCGGTCAATCACTTTTTTGAGCAGAATAAAATTCCAGCCCACTTATCATCTTACAAATCCATGATGAGCCTGCGTTTTCGACGAGAACCTGTACAAAATTATAGTGACGCCCAAGCGGCCAGCGGAGGCCTCCAATACGCACAACTTTTCCATCATCTTCTTCAACGAGGAATCTATTGGCCACCAGCCGATCTCGAAGCATTTTTCCTTTCAGGAATGCACACGAAAAAAGAACTCAAGGCCCTCGAAGAAGCCCTCAAGAATTTCTTTCTTATTCCTTCCTCAAATGCGAAGGCATAATGTCGAGCATCTGACGGTATTTGCTGATCGTACGGCGGGCAATTTTGATTCCTTTCTTATCTAAAAGCTCGACGAGCTCTTGGTCAGAGAGAGGGGAAGATTTATTTTCAGACTCCACAAGTTCACGAATCTCTTCCTTAATACTTCGATTGGAAACAGCTTCGCCGTTGGATGGAACTGCACCCGCGTTGATTTCGTCCTGAGTTTGAGCCCGAGGCAACACTCCTTGAGAAAAGAAAAATTTCATCGGCAAAAGCCCCTGCGGGGTATCTATGTATTTATTGTGAATCGCCCGACTGATCGTGGATTCATTGCGCTCCAATCGCTGGGCTACATCTTTTAAGGACATCGGCGTTAAACTCGAAATTCCATTTTCAAAAAAATCCTTTTGATGCTCGAGAATATATTGAGAAATTTTCTCGAGGGTATCTCCACGCTGCTGGATTCCTCTTACAAAATTGATCGCATCACGCATTTTTTTTCTGATATATGCTTTATCCTCGACAGAGAGAAGCTTTTGACGCAACATTTTCCAATAAGATGTGTTGATTCTCACGGGGGGAACACCTTCACCATTGATGAGAACCTGATATCCTATTTTCTCATCATGGACCACAAAGACATCTGGTTTAATATAGGTGTGACTTTTTAAAGGACGATAGTTTCGCGCGGGACGAGGATCAAGACTCGCAATGGTTTTCACGGCCTGCTTGACATCTTCAAGAGAAACCTTAAGTGCCCGAGCCAAGGCCGCATAATTCTTTTGTCCCAACTCTGCCAAATGATTCTGAATAATTTTGGCTGCAAGAAAGGGAGGCGTTTTGAATTTTATTTTCAACTGGATGAGCAGACACTCGCGCAAATTCTGTGCTGCAATTCCTGCGGGTTCAAACGTCTGAATCACTGAAAGGACACGCTCGACTAAAGAGATATCAATTTGCAAATTTTGAGAAATTTCTACCGAATTGGTGGTCAAATATCCATCTTCATTAAGATTGCCAAGGATAAATTCTCCAATCATGCATTCTAAAGGATCTGAAAACTCCACTCGCATTTGTCGCATCAATTCATCTTCTAAACTTGGGAGATCTTGAATAGGTCGTTCTTCTGAAAATTCTTCTTCAGGTTCTCCAAACTCACGTTCAGACTTTTCATAAATGGATTCCATTCTTTCTTTTAAATAAAGAGGAAGGCTCTCAGCTGCGGCTGCTTCTTCATCCATTTCAAGAAGGGGATTGGTTTCCAATTCTTGCTCAATCAGTTGATCCATTTCCATGATGGGCAAGAGAAGAATCTGAATCGCCTGCTGCATCACAGGGGTTAAAATTTGTTTCTGAAATTGCTTTTGAATAGGAACAAGCCGCATTTGCATGAATCGGAGTATAGCATAAAAAAAAACAAAAAAGAAGAATTTTGGCCTGATAATTGCTAAGTATTTATCCTAAATCTTAGCAAAACCATCAAAAAATCTTAATACTTTAAAATGGTGAAAATTCTAGACAGCCATAAGTTATTTATAAATATAGTCTTAAAACCAATGTCATATATTGTCATGGACAGACATGTTCATTCTTTTCAACACCCATCCTGACATGTGAAAGTAAATCATGGATATATTCACAGTTTCCCTATAAATTAGTCATAATTCAGCGATTTTTATAAAAAAACCGCAAACGGCACGGGATTTGCTATATTCAATGAAAGGACTTTGCATTATGAGAGTATTAAAATTTCAAGGAGGACCGGCTGTGAAGAAAAGGATGACCATTACTGAGGTAGCTGAGGTCGTGGGAGTGAGCGCCAAAACTCTCGCCCGCTGGGAAAAATTTGGAAAAATCCGAAAACCCAAACGTGATTGGCGTGGATGGCGCGTCTATGATGATATTGATCTTTCGGATATTCGAAAATTTCATGAAACACTTTTTGAATATTGATTCTTAATCATATGAAATAAAAATGAGGAATTTGTTATGAACCGAACAAAAGCTTACCTTAGCATGACAGCACTGATCCTTTTCTGGCCTACCTTGACCTGGGCGCAAAATTTTGCAGGAACAGGGCCCGCTACCGATCAAGCTCAACAATCCGAAATTTTGCTCGCTCCCGCCCCTGAAATGGTTACGGCAACAGTCGCAGAAACTCCCGGACAAGAACAACCCATTGCAGAAGATATTCCTGTTCTTTTTGAGGGATCCAGCCAATATACATTAGGGAAAACAGATATCATTGAAGTCTCTGTCCAACGCCACCCCGAAGTCAGCGGTCAATACATGATTAATAATGAAGGGAAGATCCAGTACGAATTTGTCGGAGATGTTCCCTTGGAAGGCATGACCAAAGATCTGGTTCGCGACAAATTGACGGAACTTCTTTCAGTTTATATTGTCTCTCCAGAAGTTACGGTGAAGATTGCCGGATATAATAGTAAGGTTGTCTATGTGATCGGAGAGGTCCAAAGCCCTGGAAAAATCTTTATGCGAGGAGATACCATTACGGTTCGAGAAGCGCTCGTGCAAGCAGGCTTACCTTTGTTGACAGCATCCACCAAAAAAGGTAAACTCATCACTCCTTCTGATAATGGCAGCCCAGACACACGCAAAGTGAATATCAGCGCTTTGCTTTATAAGGGAGATTTGAGAGAAAATTATGTCATGAAACCCGGCGACACTCTCTATGTTCCTGCCACAGGGTTGACGAAAGTCATGAGAACTATCTCACCCGTGACAGCTCCGATCTCCAATGCTGCCAGCACAGGACGACAAGTTTATACCGGTGGCTTTTAACAAAGGAATATCATGAGCGATCAAGCAAGTTCGATAACCACACCGTTAACATATTTTAAAGTTTTATTCCGTAGAAAAGCGCTCTTCATCATACCCGTATTTATTGGTCTGATTTTGGGCATTTGCACAGGCATCATCCTGCCTAAAAAATATCGATCATCGACGGTTCTGCTGGTGGAAGAAGGTAAAACGGATAACCCTTTATTCAATCAGATTGCGGTTTCCACAACCGTCACCCAACGCTTGACGGCAATCAAAGAATCGATGTTGGGATGGAACAACCTTGTGCAACTCGTCACACGATTGAAACTGGATAAAAATGTTAAGACCATCGAGGAATTTGAAAATCTGGTTTTGGAAATTCGCCGAAATATCGCTATCCAGCTGAAGGGGAAGAATGTCATCGAACTGACTTACGTCGACGACAATCCCGAAGAAACCCAGGCTGTTGTTAAAAACATCACAGATATTTTCATCGAACGAAACATCGAACAGCAAAATCAGGAAACATCCGATGCCATCGTTTTTATTGAAAACATGTTGAAGGTTTATCGAGGAAAAATCAAATCCACTGAGATCGCCAAACTCCAAGACCAGCTCAACTCGCTTCTCATTGATTCAACGGAAAGCCATCCCCTCGTCAAGCAACTCCGAGAACAAATTCGGGTCAAAAAAGCAGAGCTTGAGAAAGAAAATTTGATTTATACCGAGAACGATCTTTTGACTTCCGTGACAAGCAACCCCATCATTGATGAAATCAAAAAATCTCTTGATGTCATTGAATCCAAGACAGGAGACAGTCCGCTTCCTACAGCTCAAGATCAAGTTGCCAAAGCGATGCTCTTGGACAAACTCGACAATGTCATGGCCAGAGACGTTGACGTCAATGCCTCGATCTACAATATGCTTTTGCAACGCCTGGAGACAGCCAAAATCACCCAACGCTTGCAGTCTTCTAAAGAAGGAACAAAATACACCGTCTTGGACCCACCCCGTATTCCTCGCAAACCTTTTTATCCCAACAAATTTCTTGTCACATTGATGGGAATCTTTTTTGGATGCATGGTTGGCGCGGGATTGGTGGTTGTGATGGAATTTTTCGATCGTTCATTCATTGATGTGGAGGAGGCCAAAGAATATTTGGGCGTTCCCTTATTGGGAGCAATTTCAAAAATCACGACGGAAGATAGCCTCAGAATTGAGCGAGAGCGAGAAACCTGGCTCTATGTTCTTATGCTTGTTGCAGGAAGCATTATCGTTCTTGTGACACTGACGGCCACTAACCTCATGAATAAGTAGGCAATTATGTACAATAAATTTTATGGATTCAGCGAAACACCTTTCAATTTAACACCAAACTCTCGGTTTTTCTTTGCCAGCAACAAACACACCGAGGCCCTGAGCACGTTGATTTATGCGATCGAAGGGCGCAAGGGATTTGTTGTGATCACCGGCGAGATTGGCTCTGGGAAAACAACGGTTTGCCGAACCCTACTGGGGCAACTCAATTCCAAAACTCAGACGGCATTGATCACCAATACGCATTTGAGCAGCAAAGATCTCCTCTCAACGATCCTTGAAGATCTTGAAATAGAACATAAACCCGGGTCCAAAGCAAAACTCCTTTCTCAATTGAACAATTATTTGATTGAACAATTACGACTGGACCAGAATGTTGTCCTCATCATTGATGAAGCGCAAAATTTATCACCCTCGGTCTTAGAAGAGGTCCGAATGCTTTCGAATCTTGAAACAGAAAATGAAAAACTCATTCAGATCATTTTCCTTGGACAACCCGAATTGAAGAAAAAACTTTCACTTCCTCGACTCGAACAATTGCGTCAGCGGATTTCCGTATTTTTTCATATTTCACCGTTGTCTCGAGAAGATGCCAAGGCATACATCTTGCATCGACTTCGAATTGCCAGCGGAACCAATACCGAATTTTTCACAGAAGAGGCCCTTGATGCTGTTTATGAATTTTCTCGAGGGACACCGCGACTGATCAATCAAATTTGCGACAGCGCACTTCTGACCGGATATACCGAAGATACCAAAGTCATCGATCGAAAAATCATTGAAGAGGTTGTCCAAGAATCACCGACCATTCAAATTTTGGGAATCAAACATCGAAGAGACGATCTTGAAATCTCAATTCCTGAGACAACCAAAGATCTTCCTACAAACTGGGATATTTCGTGAGGTAATTTATGGGAAAAATCACCAACGCTCTTAAAAAAGCTGCTGATGAACGATTGCAAAGGATTGAGAGAATCAACCGGATCCGCGAAAATGACACCCTCATCATCAAAAAGATGGGGGATTCGAAAGTGGATTCCCGGATCATTGCTTATTTTGACCCCAAAGCCCTCATTACCGAACAATACAAAATTCTTCGTACCAATATTCTTTCGCTAAGTAAAAATAAACCTCAAAAGACTTTGATTGTCACGAGCTCCATTCATTCGGAAGGAAAAACCATCACCGCTTTGAATTTGGCCATGACGTTGGCTCATGCGACGCATCGCCCCAAAGTGCTCTTGATCGATGCCGATATGCGACGAGGTCGAGTGGCAAAATATCTTGGCGTTGACCAAAAGATTGGATTGTCAGAAGTCCTTGCAGGGAAAGCCACATTGGAAGAAGCGCTGTTTCATATTGACGTTGAGAATTTAACATTTTTAGCTTGTGGAGCGGTCCCCGATAATCCTGCAGAACTTTTGGATTCGGATGCCATGAAAAAACTTTTGGCCCAAATGCGTAATGAATTTGATCATATTCTCATCGACACACCGCCGATTGTTTCTGTGACAGATTCTGGGATTGTGGGAGCTCAGACGGATGGCGTTGTGATGGTGGTCCAAGCCAGCCGCACGCAACGTGGGGTTGTCAAGCACGCAGTCGAGCTTCTGAATCAAGCTCATGCAAAAGTGGTAGGATACATCTTAACCAATATTGAATATCATTTGCCCGAGTATATTTATCGGTATTTATAAGAAAGAGGGAGGCTTATGGCAAAATATCTTGTTGCTGGTGGTGCAGGATTTATCGGATCAAATATCGTTGAGAAATTGCTTAAAGACGGACATTATGTTCGCGTCCTCGATAATTTCTATTCCGGGAAAGAAGAGAATCTTGACTTCACCCAAGGATTAGGCAAAGACAAATTTGAACTCGTTCGTGGCGACATCCGAGATCAAGCCGCTTGTGAGAAAGC
>JANLHA010000365.1 GCA_024653845.1 Candidatus Omnitrophota bacterium
GTTATTGCACGCGTTCTCGGATGGTGGGTGATGGTAAGCGCAGTCTGAGCACGTCGACGTATGAAGCAGCTTTTGATTATATTCGATCCAATAATAAAATTCGTGATGTTTTGATTTCCGGTGGTGATCCTTTGACATTGAGCGATCGATTGTTGGAATATCTCATCAAAAATTTGAAGGCGATCCCGCATGTGGAATTTGTTCGTATCGGGACTCGCATTCCGGTGACGCTTCCGCAGCGCGTGACTCCCGCACTCGTCGGAATGCTGAAACGATATAGCCCGATTTGGATGAGTATTCATTTCAATCATCCTAAAGAAATTACTCCTCGAGTCAAACAGGCGTGTGATTTGATTGCTGATCACGGAATCCCCATGGGAAGTCAGACGGTCCTGTTGAAAGATGTTAATGACAATCCGGAAACCATGAAAAAGTTGATGCATGAACTTTTAAAAATTCGAGTCCGACCTTATTATATTTATCAGTGTGATCCCATTATTGGTTCAAGTCATTTCCGTACACCCGTTTCTGTTGGAATCAATATTATGGAGCATTTGCGCGGGCATACGACGGGATATGCGGTCCCGACGTTTGTCATTGATGCTCCCGGTGGTGGTGGAAAAATCCCGGTGAGCCCCAATTATGTGATTTCACGGGACGAAAAGAAGACCGTTTTGCGCAATTATGCCGGAGAGCAATACGTTTATCATGATCCAGAAGCACCTCAAGGTTAAGGAAAGGATAGGAGATCTCTTATGAAGAATATATTCTTCAAAATGGTGGGTGTGGTTTTTTCTTTAGCTCTATTGTCGCTGTTCTCTTTTTCTTCAGCGGAAGATCTTAATTTTTCGTACAAGATCAATGGTCAGCCTGTGAAAGCGGGAGACCAGCTGAAGATTTTTGGAGCGGATCTTAAAACATCTCGATTAGAATTTGAGGTGACCGTGCCTGCGGAAATTCAATCTTTGGAAATTTCATTGAATGGAGGCAGAACCTGGGATGGGATGAAGGCAAAGGGGAATGTGTTTACTTATAAGTTTCGTCCCGATGAAGTTCAAGAGCTTAATCCCACTTTTTTGGTTGAGCAAGAAGATGGAACGACCAAAATTGAGAATCCTCAAATCATTGTGCTCTATCAAGAGGTCAGGCCAGAGGATGCCATTTTGCAATTGTTTGATCGGATGAAGACATCTTATGAAAATGAGCAAAAAACCCAGTTCATGAATAATATTTCTTCTTCTTTCCCGAACCGTGTGGAATTGGAGGAAGCCATCCAGACCGATTTCAATACGTTTCAGAATATTCGTTTGCGCTATCAAGTGCAAAGTGCTGTCATTTCTCCGAATCAGGTCAATGCCATTTATCAAGTCCTTTGGGAGAAGAAGTGGCAGAACAATAGTGGGGTGAATGATTCGTCTTCGGCAACGATTGGGATGAATGTTGGGCGTGAATCTGGTGACTGGAAAGTCAAGAATATGCGAGATAACAGTATTTTTGGTGCGACGCTGGTTGAGCAATCGAAGCCAGAGTTAACAGGTTCGGATATGACGGTTAACTCTACAGGACAGACAATTACGATTACCATCAATAATACAGAATCGAGAGTTGCCGAGAATATTCAAGTTGATTTTTATATGCAAAATGCCACCTTTTTCCCCACAACGACTTTTGTTGGTACCCAAACCATTACGAGTTTAGCAGGGAATTCCAGCACGACGCTTACTCAAACAGGGGTCACCATGAGTGGTGTTGATTGTAATACAGGTACGGTCGTTATTGATCCGTTGAATCGTATTGATGAAGTTAACGAGACTAATAACCAAATCATTGATACGGATGGGACCTGTCCGTAAAATTGAGTTGTTGATGATGATTTGATCAATGGGAGAGGGCGATCTGCTCTCTCCCATTTTATTTGTACGATTAAGCAATTGACCGTTTTTTTAGGCTGTGTTATGATGCCGCTCGTTAAGGAGGGCAAGATGAAAAAAATTGAAGCGATTGTACGTAAAGAAAAATTTGAAGAGCTTTGTAAAGTTCTTGAAAATTCAGGAGTTGGGGGGATTACCGTCATGGAGGCCCAGGGGTTTGGCCATCATCGAAGTGGTTTGAAACCCAAAATGAAAATTGATATCTATGTTGACGAATTTCAAGTGGAGAAGGTCGTTGAGACGATTCGTAAGCATGCCAAAACAGGTGCTACAGGTGATGGGAAGATTGCTGTATTGGATTTGCCCAAATTGTATCGGATTCGTACCGGCGAAGAGGGGGCGGGGGCTATTTAATTGGACACAACAAGTTTCTTTACAAGTTTGAAAAGTGTAATATAATTAAAATCCATATTTAGGCTAGAAAGCCACTAATATGGGCACAATACATAGGGAAGGGGTGAATTTAATTTTATGGTTGAAGTGAAAATTAATGATAAGAACAGCTTTGAGAAGGCTTTGCGAATTTTTAAAAAGCAATGTCAAAAAGAAGGGTTTCTCGTTGAGCTCAAAGAGCGACGTTATTACACCAAGCCCTCAGAAAAGAAGCGACGGAAGAAAATCTTCTAATGCCTGTATCTTCTCCTCAGATTGCTATCCTTGTTGAAGAGCAGTACCAAGTCCTTGAGGTCTGGTATCCTCTTCTTCGTTTGCAAGAAGAAGGAATCAGGGTTAAGGTGATCGGGACGGGGACTAAAGAGATTTATCCTAGCAAAGAAGGTTATCCTGTCAAAGTCGATGCGTCGATTGATCAAGTTCATGCGCAAGATTTTGACGGGGTGATCATCCCAGGTGGGTGGGCGCCTGATTTTCTGCGTCGTCATGAAAAAATTGTGAATTTTGTCAAGCGTCTCTATGCCGATGGGAGGGTTGTTGCAGCCATTTGTCATGGAGGTTGGCTCCTGGTCTCGGCGGGAATTGTGAAAGACCATCAAGTCACCTGCTTTTTTGCAATCAAAGATGATCTGATTGCGGCGGGCGGGAAATATGTTGATCGAGATGTTGTGGTGGATCAGAATTTGGTCACGTCTCGTAAGCCAGATGATCTTCCTCGATTCGTCCAAGAAATTATCCGATTGGTTAAGTCATAGTTAGAGGTTTTTATGCTCAAGGTTAAACGTGCCCTTATCAGTGTCTCCGATAAGACTGGCCTCCTGGAATTTGCCAGGGGGCTTCATCATTTAGGTGTTGAGATCCTCTCGACGGGCGGAACGGCTAAGAGCTTGCAAAGCGCTGGTGTTCCGGTGGTTGAAGTTTCGCAATATACGGGTTTCCCCGAGATCCTCGATGGGCGAGTCAAGACTCTTCACCCTAAAATTCACGGCGGATTGCTCGCTTTACGGGAAAAACAGGAACACCTCAATCAGCTCAGAGATCAAGGCATTGGTTTGATTGACATGGTGGTGGTGAATCTTTATCCTTTTGAGAAAGTGATTCAGAAAAAAAATGTTTCGCTTGAAGAGGCCCTAGAAAATATTGATGTGGGCGGGCCGACGATGTTGCGGGCCTCAGCTAAGAATTTTAAAAATGTTGCAGTGGTTTCCAATCCAGAGCGTTATCCAGACGTTCTCAAAGAATTGAATAACAATAGTGGGCTTCTTTCTGACGCGGTTTTAATTGGATTGGCAAGAGAGGCGTTTGAGTATACTGCACATTATGATCAGAAAATTTTTGAGTATTTCGAAAGGCTCCGACGAGCCAATGGTTTCTCAGCGCTTCCACAAGAAGCCGTCTTGCATTTTATTAAACAAAAAGATTTACGTTACGGTGAAAATCCTCATCAAAAAGGTGCTTTTTATCGAGAGGAAGAGTGCGCTTGGGGTCTTGCTAAGATTGAACAGCTTCATGGTAAAGAACTTTCTTTCAATAATCTTCTGGATCTCCATGCCGCGTTTGCCATTGTCGCAGAATTTGAAGAGCCCACCGTCGCTGTCGTAAAGCACAATAATCCAACGGGTGTTGCGCAATCTTCCGGTTTAGCCAAGGCTTATCAGGAAGCTTGGCGATGTGATCCTGTCTCGGCATTTGGCGGAATCATTGGATTGAATCAGAAAGTTGATGAGGCAACTGCCAAGGCGATTGTCAAAAGCGGCTTTATGGAATGTGTCATCGCGCCTGGATATGATGCTATGGCTTTCAAAATCCTTTCTCAGAAAAAGAATATTCGATTAATCAAGTTGAGTTGCCAAGATTTCCGACGAGCAAGAACGGCGGAGGCCCCTCTATGGGATTTTAAGCAGGTGGCGGGTGGTATATTATTGCAAGAAGCCGACCAAGGGATTTTGGAGCCCACTCAGTTGAAAGTGGTTACTAAAAAAAAGCTTGCCAAGTCTCAGATGGATTCTTTGTTATTTGGATGGCGATTGATCAAATATATTCGTTCAAATGCGATCCTTTTGATCAAAGGGAAAAAGACGGTTGGTATCGGTTGTGGCCAAACCAGCCGCATTGAAAGCACTCAAGTCGCGATTAAGAAAGCTGGGAAGAATGCCAAAGGGGCGTTGATGATTTCCGAAGCGTTTTTGCCCAAGACGGATAATGTGACCGATGCTGCAAAGGCGGGAGTCGTAGCGATCATTCAAAGTGGTGGATCCATCGCCGACGAGGATGTCATCAGGGAAGCGGATAAGCGTAAGATCGCGATGGTCATGACGGGGATTAGGCATTTTAAGCATTGAGTATTAGTTTATTTGTCTAGTTGGGAGCAATTTCTGAGTGAACTCCGGACGCCGTCTTCAATAAGGTTTCCAATTCTAGCTCAAGACGGTGTTCGTGTGAACGAAGAGGCTGCTCCCAACTAGACCATTTATGATGACTTATCTTCAAGCCGAGCAGTATCTCGATTCTTTCATCAATTACGAATTTTATCTTCATAAAGTTGATCTCTCCAGCTTTCGTCTCCAGCGAATTGAACATCTCTTAAAAGTTCTCGGGAGCCCTCAAAAAAACCTTCGTTTTATTCATATTGCAGGAAGCAAGGGCAAGGGTTCAACGTGTGTGTTTGTCGCCAGCATCTTGAAGGCCGCGGGATTACGTGTCGGGCTTTACACCTCTCCTCATTTGCTGGATTTCAGGGAACGGATCCGAATTTTGGATGGATCTGAAAATGCCAGTTTTTCAAAAAATTCGGTAGGGGACGATCTTTTTTTAGATTGTATTGCGAAGGAAGACCTTTGTGCGTTGGTGGGAGGGCTTCATCCGACGCTGGAATTGATGCGTGCAACGAAAGACTACGGGAATTTAACGTATTTCGAAGTTCTCACAACATTGGCTTTTGTCTATTTTGCAAAGAAAAGAGT
>JANLHA010000366.1 GCA_024653845.1 Candidatus Omnitrophota bacterium
CAAAAGAAGAAGCATCTGGCGAGGTGATGGTTGAAATCAAAGAGTCGGAGTATCAAAAACTCTTAAAAGATTTGGCGGATTATAAGGACCGTTATGTCCGATTGTGCGCGGAATTTGAAAATTTTCGAAAACGCAACGATCGTGAACGCACCGAATTTGTCAAATATGCCAATGAAGGGCTTTTGACCGATTTTGTAGGAATTCTCGATGATCTTGAACGTTCCGTCGAGGCTGCGAGTGCCAAGCATCAAGATTATGATGCGTTCTTGAAAGGAATTGAAATGGTGATGGCCCATATTCATGATTTGCTCAAAAAATATGAGGTCAAACCCCTGGAGTCCGTAGGAAAAAAGTTTGACCCTCATCGTCATGAAATTTTGATGCAGTTTCAAAGCGAAGATCATGAGGATGGGACGGTTGTGGAAGAATTTCAAAAAGGATATCAACTCGGGGACAAGGTGATTCGCACCGCGAAAGTGAAGGTCGCAACTCACCCCTTGGAAGAAACCCCGGCAGAGAAAGAAGAAGAAATATAGGAGGTCTGTCATGGCTAAAGCAATTGGAATTGATTTGGGAACTTCAAACTCCGCGGCAGCGGTGATGGAGGGCGGTCGTCCGGTGATCATCCCCTCGGCGGAAGGTGCGGGAGTCGCGTCAGGAAAAGCATTCCCTTCATTTGTGGCGTTTACCAAAGATGGTCAACGGTTGGTGGGGGAACCTGCCCGTCGGCAAGCCCCGATTAATCCGCTAGGAACCGTGTATGCGGCCAAACGGAAAATGGGAACCAATGAGAAGTTCAAGGTTTTTGATAAAGAATTCAGCCCTCAACAAATCAGTGCGTTCATTTTGCAAAAAATCAAAACGGATGCTGAGAAATATTTAGGAACCACCGTCGAAGAAGCAGTCATTACGGTCCCAGCTTATTTTAATGATAATCAGCGCCAGGCGACCAAAGATGCGGCCGAAATCGCAGGGCTCAAAGCGTTGCGTATCATCAACGAGCCGACCGCGGCATGCTTGGCGTATGGTTTGGACAAAGCTGGGAAAGAACAAAAGATTATGGTTTTTGATTTGGGTGGTGGAACGCTTGATGTGACCATCCTTGAGATGGGATGGGATGAAGAACACAAGGCTGGAACGTTCGAGGTTTTGTCGACGAGTGGAGACAATCACTTGGGTGGAACAGATATGGACAATGTCCTCATCGAGCATATCACCCAGGAATTCAAAAAGGATTCGGGAATTGATTTGAAGAACGATAAAATGGCCTTTCAACGTTTGCGCGAAGCGGCGGAAAAAGCGAAAGTGGAACTCTCAAGCACTGTTCAGACGGAGATTAATCTTCCCTTCATTACTGCCGATGCATCGGGGCCTAAGCACATGAACATGACTCTCACGCGAGCTAAATTGGAAGATTTGATTTCGCCGATTGTCGACCGTTGCCATGGGCCGATTCGTCAAGCGCTCAAAGATGCGTCTGATAAATTGGGTGAGCAGATTAAGGTCGATCGCATCATCCTCGTCGGTGGACCAACACGGATGCCGATTGTCCAGCAATTTGTAGAAAAAGAAGTTGGGCAAAAAATTGAGCGCGGGATTGATCCGATGGAATGCGTGGCGATGGGCGCTGCGATTCAGGCTGGCATCATCCGAGGCGAAGCCAAAGAAATGCTTTTGCTCGATGTCACACCTTTGTCGTTGGGAATTGAAATCGAAGGTGGAATTTTTAATCGATTGATCGAACGAAACACCACGATCCCGACGAAGAAAAGCCAGGTGTATTCAACCGCGGCCGATAGCCAGCCGGCGGTCACTATCCGTGTTTTGCAAGGGGAGCGTCAGATGGCCAATGACAATACGGAACTTGGACGGTTTGATTTGGTCGGAATTCCTCCGGCGCCGCGAGGTGTTCCGCAAATTGAAGTCACGTTTGATATCGATACCGACGGGATTGTTCACGTTTCGGCGAAAGACAAAGGAACGGGAAAAGAGC
>JANLHA010000370.1 GCA_024653845.1 Candidatus Omnitrophota bacterium
AAAACATTTTCATTCACATCCAAAATGATAACGTGTTCAAAGTTGAGCGAACGCGTTTCCAAAAGTCCCAAAATCTGCAAGCCTTTCAATGGAGAACCGCTAAAGGCCACGATTTCCTGCTCGATTTTGCTATTGAAAATCCGAAAAATCTCCTCGGAGGAGAATTGTTCCTGATCAAACGAAACCGTAGCCAGCTCTTGCTGAACTGCCAGCATCCGGGCGACGATTTTCAAATTCAACGGATAATACTTGAGCGAACTTTTCTCTAAGAAGAAATTCAAAAAACTCTCCAAAGCGTTAGCAAATTCTGAGAAATTCAAAACTTCTTCCCAGCTATGAAAAAGCTTCTGGTGAATCTCCTTAAAAATCTTCTGCAGATCTTCTTTGGACATTTGAACATTCATCGACGAAAGGGTTTCCAGAGTTAACTTGTAAAGATCATCAAGATTCTCAAGCGCCTTCAAATCGACAAAAATGCTTCCCGAAAGTTCGGTCATGACCTGACCGGTCAGAATTTCTTCAATCTTGTGGATCAAAACACGCGTTGCCGATGATCCTTGCAATGATCCTAAACTTTTGACCAAAGGATGCCGTAACGTGCGCAAATAATCCCGCGAATAATATTTTTGTTCTTGCCGAGAAAGTTGAGACGCAAAAATCATTTCAAAAAGCGAATATAGAGAACTGCGCTTTAAAGGATATCCCATCGAGACATTAAAATCTTCCAGGATTCCAGAGACTTCTGAAAGGAGCGGAATGATTTGTTCGGGGTCTGGCAAAACAATGACGGTGTTCTTCAGCGCCGATGTCCCGTCGGGTTTTGCTTGAGATGAAAGATTCTTAACGATTTCGCGGACCTGAGCCACTTGAGAATGGCCATCGAAAGCCGAATAAAGTTTCAATTCAAATGGGGGCGAAGAAATCGGGTCACCCTCACGAATCGAACATCCCAAATTTTGTGCCAACTTCGATAAAATCGGCCAACGCCGCTCATCGCCTTGAAAAAATAATGCGGCTTTCTTACGGTCATAAAGATTCTTAATCACCACTTCTTCCGTCCGATGAAGATAAAAGAAATTACAAAAAAGGATTTGATCATATGCGTCCAAGGAAGCAGATTCAATCCATTGGGCGGATTGCTGATATTGAAATCCTCGAGAATAAGTTTGATTTTCACGCATCCAAGCATGGTACGCCTGACGCAACGCAACCACATGCTCTAGCAGGCGATTGATGTCCGATGGGACAGCATAACCGATCCGCGCATTGGCTTGAACATTTTTCAAATCGCGATCTGCAACGTTTTCCAGATCCAGCAAATCAATGAACGAAAGAATCTGGCGGGCCCACGGAAGAAATTGCGCAAATGTTTTTCGTCCTTTAAGAATTTCGGGGGCTAAGTCTTGCGACAATTTGTAAATGAGATAAGATTGATCCAAATCTGGAGCTTGTGCAAAATGCTGTTTCTGCCAAACGACATGACGTATCCATTCATCAATGGTAAAAAAATGCGGAGGGATAAATGGCTTTCCATGTTGCTGAGCGAGGGCGCGCGTTAAGAAAAGTGACGGACGCTTCCCGCCAAAAACAATGGCGATCCGTGAAAGATCATTGCTGTCTTTAAGATACCGCTCTCTCAAATGTTCGACGAGGCGGCTAAGAAAGGGCTCACAAAAACCGACGGTGAAAATATGGGCCTCTTCTTGGGTCAACTCGGCACTTCTTCCCATTGCTTCTCCCGCAAATAAATCAGAAACCCTTTCACCCGATGTTGGGGATAAAGATCCTGAACAATTTTGATATATTCGCCCACCTGCAAATGGTAAATCGCTCCTTCTTGAAGATCGCGGGAAGCTTTGTAATCCACCACCCAAATTTCTTGCCCTGTCATGATCAGACGATCAACTCTTTTGGTATGGCCCTGCGCATCCACAAATTCCTTCTCCTGAGAAATAACCCCTCCCGGCACAGCAAAAAACTTTCGCAAATTCTTAACCTGCAAAAGATCTTCAATTTCTCGTCGATACAAAGGCCAATCTTTCACTTCGGGATAGGTCCATCGCACATTTTCAAAAACGCGATCCACGATTTTCTTTTCATTCTGACCGTCAAGGTTTCCAATCAACGAAAGAGCCGCATGAAGAATTTCACCATATTTCAGACGCTGATGCTGTTGCAATGTCTGAGGCTCGCCGAATTCTTCGCGCAAAAAGTGGATCCAGTCATGATATTGGGAAAGCGGCAATCTTTCTTGAGGCTGGTCTTCCCGTCGACACTCTTGAGACGGGCTTGTCGAGCTTCCCGATTCCCACATTTCTTCAGGAATCAGAAATTGGGCAAGATTAAAATGACTTCCCACTTTTTGAGGAATGAAAATATGAAGCTCTTGCGCACCCCTCGTCAACGCCACATACATGCTGTTGCATTCTGATAAAAAAGAACGCACATATTCTCGTCGACGAATTTCAGCAAGCTTCTGAGAAAATAGAAGGTATTTATTTTTGATTCTCAAGAGCTCAAGGTGATCATCCCGAAAATCCATCATGTAAGACTGTTGTCCCAGCCCTCCTCCTGAGGCAGGCTGAACATCCATACCAAAAAACGGTAACAACACAACTGGAAACTCCAGACCTTTGGATTTATGGATCGTCAAAATTTTGATCGCATCGCTTTCGGTTGTCGGCACATAAAAATGCTCGTCGGACAAATGTTCCCAATTTTCTAAAAATGCCGAAAGCTCGCTAGTTTCTTCTTCCTGCTCTTTGATCAACTCCAGGAAACGCATGACGAATCCCTGTTGATCAGGAAAGTTCTCTAGAATGCGCAAACGACCCGCCATGCTAACGGCCAGTTCATAAAGAGGATAAAGTCCGACATTTCTGAAAAGCTCGTCGAAATGCGCCTCCCAAAGATGAGGGAAACGCTGCTGGAACGCTTTATAAATATAAAAATCCTTTTCACCCTGAAGTTTGGGTCGCAAGGAGATCAAGAACTCTTGAATTTCACTTTCCTTCAATCCCGAAACTTTTTGCCATACGGCTCCTAAGATAAATTTGGCAAAAGCAAGATTATCAATCGGAGAATTTAAAAAATGCAAAAACGCCATCACGTCTTCAATGACAAAATTCTCTTTAATATTCACAGTCCGTTCAGACTCGACGGTGATTCCCTCTTCCATCAGCCAACCCGTCAACTGCTCAACCTCGCGATTGTTGCGAGTCAAGATCGCCATGTCACGATAAGCAAACTTTTTTTTCAAACTTTGAATCCGAGATATCAATCGTTCTCGCAAGACTTCATCCCGTTCTTCTTTGAGATTCCCATCGATCAAATCAACCTTGACATAGCCTCCACAACGGGTGGGAAGAAATTCTTGTTGCGACGCATGAAAAATGTTTTCAAGGGCTCTGGCATCAGCAGCGGCCAGATGATTCCAATCTTCACTTTTGCTTTTTTTGCTCTCATGCTCCTGTTTCATCCTGAGAAACCGCCGCAAATTCTCAACAGAAAAAATTTGATTGTTAAATTTGACAATTCTTTCAGCACTTCGATAATTTTTAATCAATTGTTCGCGCTGAACGTTGAAGTGTAAAAAATCTTTCTGGATATCATCGAACAATTTAATCTCGCCACCCCGGAACCCATAAATCGCCTGTTTTTTATCCCCCACATAAAAAAGAGATCCTCCGCTAGCCAACGCTTCTTCCACCATTGCCATCAAATTTTGCCATTGCAAACAGCTCGTGTCTTGAAATTCATCCATGAGGTAATGACGAAACCGTGTGGCCAAACGATAATAAATTTCCTCGACGGTGATACCCGCCCCATCAAAGAGAAACCGCGCTCGAGTATTGAGCTCTTCTAAGAAAACCACATCATCCCTCTTGGCCTTCTCTTCAAAATGCTGCATCATCCCTTCAAAAACTTCAATGTAAGGATTAAATAACGAATAGGCTTCAGCCTCGCTCAAGTTTTGCAATCCTCGGCGGATTTTCTTCCACAGTTGATCAACCTCGCTCGCCACGCTTGCATCTTTTCGAACCGGAATTTCTAAGCGAGCAAAGGAGTCTGGAACACGATCAATATCAAAAGCTTGTGTATATCGCTGCAAAAAGCTTTCTAAACTTTTCACAAAACGCTGGTCGGTGGCCGCGGGCAACTCGGCATGCAAATCTCGCATCCATGAGAGAATCTGCTTCTTTTGAGCGATCAAATCTTCGGGTTCAAGAGAATACCGACGAAACGAATGCCCAAATGTATTTTTCTGCTGATACAGCGCGACAAGCAAAATGAGCATGTCTTCTTTTGGAAACCAGCTTGTTTTGTTCTCAAGAAATAAATACTGATGAAGAAACTTTTCAAAAATTTTAGCAACTTTGGGATTTCTTTTCACTTCATCGATCATCTGATCCAAACTGTACTGCAAATAATCCAAGGAATTGCGTTTGATCTTGAAATTTGCAGAGAATCCCATCTTAAACGCACATCCCGAAAGCAATGCATTGATAAAACTGTCAATCGTCTGGACCTGAAAGAAGTGGTAGTTATGAATGATCTCTTCCATGATCCGATTGGCCTTCTCGGAGGCCTCATCGAGATCGAGCTGCAAAGGCGCCAACAACTCCTGCTCCTCGTCCTTAGAAATTTTCTTTAAAGCGATCCGTTTGAGGAAATCCAAAATACGCGCCTTCATTTCAAACGCCGCCTTATTGGTGAATGTGATGGCAAGAATAGGACGAATGGGAAGGCCCCCATCGCTCAGATGAGGGCTCAAGAGAAGCTGCAAATAACGTTTGGCCAACCGATACGTTTTGCCCGAACCGGCGGAGGCCTCGACAACTCGAACTTCGGGGAAATTAAGAATGGGTGAAGAAGAACTCATGGCGGGTATTATACCTCAATACCCCTGCATCAACAAACAGCTACAGTCATCATCAAATTATAGATCCCGATAAACTTGTGATCTTCAAAACATTTATTCAATCGTTTGGCAAATTCTTCTGGACACTTTTGATAAAATTTAGATGCTTGAGCAAGCAAAATAACTTCAAACTTATCCACGCTTGACAGATCTCCAAGAAACGCCCTTGCCTTCTTTAAATTCTTTTCTAGATTTATCCAACATTTCTAATTCTCCTATTGATAGAGTATCCTGAATTTTTTCTAATAGAAGCTCACGAATCAGTGCGGACATGCTTTTATATTCTCGATCACAGACCTTTTTAGCTTTTAAATACAAACTTTCTGGAACTCTAATCAACAATTCTTTATTCATCGAAATTCCCATAGCTTTTGACCTCCCAAAATAAATATATCACTTTGATATACAAATAGCAAAAAAATTAATGCAAGGGACATTTCAATACCCCTGCATCAACAAACAGCTGCGGATGTAATAAACCCATCCGAGGAACCCGATGATCAAAAGGAATCTAAGGAAGAATTGGTAGGCCAAGCGCTCCTCATCACGGACAATCCAAACAGATATAAACAAGCTGCCTGAGAGTCATCCAACGTTTAGGGATGTCGTCGACAACGGTATGTTGAGTCTCATT
>JANLHA010000373.1 GCA_024653845.1 Candidatus Omnitrophota bacterium
AGATCAATTGTTGGGGCAGGTATATTCATATTCTAACGTCTTCTTAATGGACAAATTATGGGCCATGGAGGACTCGAACCTCCCACCCAGTGACTCTTAATCACTGGGTGGGAGGTTCGAGTCCTCCATGGCCCATAATTTGTCCATTAAGAAGACGTTAGAATATGAATATACCTGCCCCAACAATTGATCTCGTTCAATTGAAGAAGAAAGCCTTACAAATCCGTCGAGAAATTTTGCAAATCCTTAACTCGGCTGGCTCAGGCCATCCGGGTGGTTCACTTTCCGCAGTCGAAATTTTAGTCACCCTTTATTTTCATAAAATGAATCATCGTCCTCATGAGCCCAAATGGGAAGATCGGGACCGCGTGATCATTTCCAAAGGCCATGCTTCGGCCGTCACGTATGTTGTGCTCGCCGATGCGGGATACTTTCCTAAAGAACAATTAAAAACTTATCGTAAATTTGGAAGCCCTTTGCAAGGCCATGTTCACACTAAAGTGCCGGGCGTTGAATTTAATACGGGATCTTTGGGGCATGGGCTTTCTGTGGCGAATGGAATTGCTTTAGGCGCGAAAATGAATAAGAAAAGTTTTAAAACATATTGCATCATGGGCGACGGAGAAATTCAGGAAGGATCTGTTTGGGAAGCGGCCATGACCGCACCGCATTATCATTTGGATAATGTATGTGCCATTGTCGATTACAATAAAGTTCAAGAAAATGGCCCAACGAATGAGATCAAAAATCTTGAGCCCCTGGCGTCGAAGTGGAAAAGTTTTGGCTGGAACACGTTGGAAGTTGATGGCCATGACATCCGAGAATTGATAAATGCTTTGGATGAAGCCGATCGTACGACGGGAAAACCGACCGTGATCATCGCTCACACCGTCAAGGGCAAGGGCGTTTCCTTTATGGAAGGTCAGGCGAGTTGGCATGGTAAGGCGCCTAATGAAGAGATGTTGAAAAAGGCGCTCACGGAGTTGGAAGATAAAAGTTAATAATAATCTAAAAGAAATTTTTTTTTCAATCTCTGAGCGAACTCTGAGGCCCGTCAACAAATTGGTTTTCAATTCTAGATAAGACGGGTCGATTGTGAGCGAAGAGGCTGAACAAAAACAATAATAAAGAGTTTGATATGCCAGAAATGATTCCTACGCGAGACGGTTTTGGTAACGAGTTGGTCAAGTTGGGCCAGGAGAACCCGAAAGTTGTGGTTTTTTCCGGCGACTTGGAAGACGCCACCCGTGCGGAATATTTTAAAAAAGCGTTCCCCGAGAGATTTTTTAACTTAGGCATTGCTGAGCAGGATGTGATTGGAACCGCGGCGGGCATGAGTATGCAAGGATTCATTCCATTTGCCACATCGTTTGCGGTGTTTTTAACCAATCGCGCTTATGACATGATCCGTCTTGATGTCTGCTATAACAAATGCAATGTGAAAATTGTCTGTTCGCATACCGGCGTCACCGTTGGAGAAGATGGCGCTTCGGCTCAATGTTTGGAAGATTTTGCGCTTATGCGCGTTTTGCCGAATTTGCCGGTCATTTGTCCGGTCGATGCGATCGAGGCCGCCAAAGCTACGCGTTGGTTGGTTGAGAATGACGGACCGGCGTATATGCGTACATCGCGAGCGCCCTTTCCTGTGATTACGAAGCCCGAAGATCCTTTCGTCGTTGGGAAAGCCAATGTTATTCGCGAAGGAAAAGATATCACGCTGATTGGTTGCGGAATCACAGTTTGGGAATCATTACAGGCGGCAGAGATATTAGAAAAGGAAGGCATTTCGGCGCGGGTTGTCAATATGCACACGATCAAGCCGATTGACGAGAAAACCATTATCAAGGCGGCTAAAGAAACTGGTGCTATTGTCACGTCGGAAGAACATCAGATTCATGGCGGATTGGGAAGTGCCGTTGCGGAAGTTCTGGTTCGAACTTATCCAGTCCCGATGGAGATGGTTGCAGTTCAAGATACGTTTGGCGAAACCGGAACGCCCAATGAACTTTTGAAAGTTTATCATTTGAAGGATGTGGATATTGCGCAAGCGGCTAGAAAAGCTGTTCGACGTAAAAAATAAATTTCGAATTTATAAATTTGAGTTTTACGTAATCCATGAGCGAACTCTGAGGCCCGTCAACAAATTGGTTTTTAATTCTAGATTAGACGGGTCGATAGTGAGTGAATGGGGTACGTAAAACTCAATATATAAGAGGAAATCACATGCCACGCACCAGACTTCATGAACTTGCAGATTTAGGACAGAGCATCTGGCTTGATTTTATCAATCGTGATCTTTTGACAACGGGAAAATTACAAAAGTGGATCGACGATGGGCTGCGTGGAATGACGTCGAACCCGAGTATTTTCAATCAGGTGATCAGTCAGGGAACCGATTATGATGCTGCGATTCTCAAGTTGAAAGAGCAGGGCAAATCCACATTTGAAATTTATGATGAGTTGACGATCAAAGATATTCAGGATGCGACGGACTTTTTTAAGCCGGTTTATGAAAAAACCGATCGTCTCGATGGGTATGTGAGTTTGGAAATCAATCCGCAGTTGGCACATGATACCGAAGCTTCGATCAAAGAAGGCCGACGGCTTTTTAAGAAAGTTGGCCGACCCAATGTGATGATCAAAGTTCCAGCGACCGACGAAGGATTTCCGGTCATCGAAGAACTTTTGGCCGAAGGCATCAATGTCAACGTCACATTGATCTTTTCTCGCCTGCAATATGAGCGCACTGTTGAAGCGTATCTTCGCGGGCTCGAACGGTTATCACAAATACGGCATGATTTGAGCGATGTGCGGTCGGTGGCAAGTGTATTTGTCAGCCGGATCGACACGAGCATCGACCATACACTTCGTCAAAAACTTACCGTTGCCAAGAGTGCCGAGGAAAAAGAATCCTTGAATCAGCTTTTAGGAAAAGCGGCGGTGGCCAATTCGACATGGATTTATACAATCGCTCAAGACCTTTTTGCCAGCGAACGATTTCAAGAATTGGTTGAGAAGGGCGCGGCGGTTCAGCGTGTGCTTTGGGGATCCACATCAACAAAAGACCCGCAATACCGAGACGTGAAATACGTTGAGGAAATGATCGCCCGAGATACGGTTAATACTGTTCCCGAAAAAACGCTCAAAGCCTTCATGGATCATGGTATTGTTCAAGAAACGTTGCGCAACGATACTACCGACGCCCAACACGTATTCAATCAACTCGCACATTTTCAAATCAACATTGATGCTGTTTGCCTACAATTGCTTAAAGATGGAGTTTTAGCCTTTGACAAATCTTTTGAAGAACTGACCCGTTCGATCGAAGATAAGGCCCAAAAACTCTGTGGACAAGCTCGTTAATCCTCCTGCCCTGAAGCATTGAAAGCAATTTTATGTCTCGCGAAGAACGATTCTCTCGGACAGTCTTTGGAATCCTCATGATTGCCGCCGCTTTTTTCGCTTGGGGCAAGTGGGTTGTGTTTACTCTGGGAATTCTTTTTCTGATTTCTGCAGCATGTGGCCAAAGTTGTGTCCTCTGCAAAGTTCGTAAGATCTTTTCGAATTTTAAGTTGTGAGATGAAAAGGATATTGCTATACTAAACTCCATGAATCCTTGGGGAACTTTAGCTCAGCAATCTCGACGAGAAATTCAAGATTTACAAAATCGTAAGCTCCACCATTTTTTCAATCACTACCTTTATCCTTTCAGCCCGCATTATCAGAAGCTATTCAAGGAAAATAAGATCGATCCTCGGCAGATCAAAACGGCGGCGGATTTGAAAAGCATCCCGCTATCGTCTAAGATCGATTTTTTTAATGCGGGAGATCCAAGCCGTGTTCGTGAATTCATCCTTCAGCCTGATGCGGAGAAAATTAAAAACAGTTGGCCGAAAACAAAGCTTTTATCTCTAGCGCTCCAATCGGCCATCAAAGGAAAAGAATTCGTCCAAGAAAAGTTGGCGGAGGAGTTTCGCCCTGTTTTTCTCACCTTTACCACAGGTACGACTAATAAACCGGTTTCCTATGTTTATTCTTCTTATGATATTCAAAATCTCAATCTGTATGGCGCGCGGATGTTGAACCTCTTTGAGGTTAAAAATTCGGAATCCATTGTGAACATGTTTCCTTTTGCCCCGCATTTGGCGTTTTGGCAAGTGGTCTTTGGCGGCTTGGCGGCAAAGACGTTGATCTTGAGTACCGGTGGAGGTAAGACGGTCGGAACCGACGGGAACATCAAGATTTTGCAGCGCATGCAACCCTCCCTGATTGTGGGTGTACCCAGTTATGTGTATCATGTTTTACGGACCGCGAAAGAGCAGGGAGTGAAATTGTCTTCGATTAAAAAAGTGGTGTTGGGCGCATCTAAAGTCACAACAGCGTTCAAGGTCCGTTTGGCAGAACTTTTATCAGAGATGGGTGCGTATGATGCTCGTGTTTTTGGAACATATGGATTCACCGAAGCTCGAAGCGCGTGGGCCGAATGTCCGGCCAACAACGACGATGCCAGCGGTTATCATCTTTATCCTGACAAAGAAATTTTTGAAGTGATTGATCCTAAAACGGGTGAAGTCAAAGGCGAAGGAGAAGACGGAGAATTGGTTTATACTTCGATCGATTCTCGAGGAAGCAGTGTGATCCGATATCGAACTGGCGATTTTGTCGAAGGAGGAATCACGTGGGAGCCATGTCCGCATTGTCGACGGACCGTTCCCAGGATCTCGAGCCAGATCACGCGATTGTCAGATGTGAAAGATTTGCAACTTTCAAAAGTCAAAGGGACCCTGGTGGATTTGAACCACTTTTCGACAGTTTTTTCTGAATTTGATCAAGTGGAAGAGTGGCAAATTGAACTGCGCAAAAAAAATGATGATCCTTTTGAAATGGATGAAATGGTCGTCTATATTAGTCCTAGGAATGGCGCGAATCCATCGATGTTGTCAGAAACCATTTCAAAGCGTTTATTATCAACAACGGAGGTCGCACCTAACGAAGTTAAATTTATTCCCATGCCAGAGATGATCAAGCGTTTGGAACTGGAAACGGCAAATAAAGAGAAAAGGATTGTGGATCGACGGGTCCACCACTAATTATGGATCGTATCGCGATTGTTAATGGAATTCGCACTCCTTTTTGCAAGATTGGAACCGCCTTGCAAAACATGACCGCCCAAGATTTGGGACGTGTGGTTTCGCGAGAGGTCATTGAGCGTACACGGCTTGACCCCAAAGACATTGATGAAGTGATTTTTGGAAATGTGGCTCAGCCAGCGGATGCCGCAAATGTTTCTCGAGTCATTGCGTTGATGGCCGGGCTGCCTGTCACGACTCCTGCATTTACTGTCCACCGCAATTGTGCTTCAGGAATTGAGGCGGTGGTGAATGCCTCGATCAAAATCCAGGTGGGTGAGGGAAAATGCATTTTGGCGGGTGGAACGGAATCCATGAGCAATATCCCGTTCTTCATGCAAAAATCCCTCCAAGACCTTTTTACTCAAATGAGCCGTGCGAAAACTTCTTGGCAGAAGTTAGGGGTTTTTGCGAAGTTTCGCCCTAAGCATTTTTCTCCTCGGATTGGATTGCAGCTGGGTTTGACCGATCCGGCGTGTGGACTGAATATGGGGCAAACGGCGGAAGTTTTGGCGAAAGAATTTGGGATCCCAAGAGAAGAACAAGACCATTTTGCATTGGTCAGTCATCAACGAGCTGTTGCCGCTCGTGAGACTCTGCGAGAAGAAATTGTTCCGGTGAGCCCTTCGCCCGCTTATAAAGAATTTGTGCAAGATGACATTGGTCCGAGAGACAATCAAACGATGGAAGCATTGGCAAAATTGTCACCCTATTTTGATCGACGAGCGGGGACCGTCACGGCGGGCAATTCCAGTCAAATCACCGACGGTGCTGCAGCGTTGTTGGTGATGTCTGAGACGCGAGTCAAAGATTTGAAATTGGAACCCTTGGGTTATGTTCGTGCGTTTGCTTTTGCCGGAGTTGAGCCTCATCGGATGGGAATTGGGCCAGCACACGCCATTCCTCGCGCTCTTAAAAAAGCTGGAATGAAATTATCCGATATTCAAGCTTTTGAAATCAATGAAGCATTCGCCGTTCAGGTTTTAGCGTGTTTGCGTTCTCTGGAGTCGGCAGATTTTGCGAAGAAATTTGGTTATGAAGGATATACCGGAATGATCCGACGAGAAATTCTGAATATTCATGGAGGAGCAATCGCTCTGGGACATCCCGTCGGAGCGACCGGGGCACGACTGATCTTGACCATGCTCAAGCACATGAAACGTAAAAATCTGAATGTCGGACTGGTGTCTTTGTGCGTTGGTGGTGGCCAAGGGGCAGCAGTCATTTTAGAAAGATAGATTGAATTCATGGCTCTCATATTTTCGATTCATAACAATATCGGTTGGATTGCCTTCGACGATCCAGATTCCAAAGTCAATATCTTGAGCTTTGAAGTTCTGAAGCGTTTTAATGGCATCTTGGATGAGGTGGCAACGGCGAAGCGGCTTGATGCTTTGGTGTTGATCAGCAAGAAAAAAGATGTTTTCATTGCCGGTGCTGATATTAAGGAAATTGAAAATATCACGAATTCCGATGAGGGCAAGGAGAAGTCCCATCTGGGGCAGAAAATTTTTAACAAACTCGAAGATTTGGATGTCCCAACGATTGCGATGATTGACGGCGTAACTTTGGGTGGAGGATGTGAACTTGCTCTGGCGTGTCGATATCGTGTTGCAACTTTCAACGAGAAAATCAAGATCGGTTTGCCTGAAGTCAATTTGGGGATCCTTCCGGGGTTTGGAGGCACGTATCGATTGCCGCGTTTGGTTGGCTTGAAGCAAGGATTGAAAATCATTTTATCCGGTGGGAGTGTTTCCTCGTCGGAAGCCTTCAAGATTGGCTTGGTGGATCGATTGATCCCTCAAGTCGATTGGGAAATGGCCCTTGATAAATTTATCAACGAAATCAAGAGCCTTCGTAAACGTCCGGCTTCCTTTCATCGCAAATCCAAGGGGATTGCTGGATTCTTGGACCAATTCTGGATGGGACAACAGATGCTCTTCGGAGCTTCTGAGAAGGCCGTCCTTAAATCTACCAAAGGTTTTTATCCAGCGCCATTGAAGGCCCTTCATTTGATTAAAGAAAATTTTTATCTCCGACGAAAAGCGGGATTGGAAAAAGAAGCCAGTGCTTTTGGTGAGTTGGTGACTACAGACGTTTGTAAAAACTTGATCAAAGTTTTTTATCTTTCCGAAAAGTTCAAAAAATATTTGCCGCCGGGATGTGAATCTCTAAAACCACAGATGATCCGTAAATGCGGGGTCGTCGGGGCAGGAGTCATGGGTGGAGGCATCGCTCAACTTTTTGCCTATCGGAATATCGACGTGCGTCTTAAAGATATCCAGCCTGATGCCTTGGCCAAGGGGCTTAAATCGGCTTATGATGTTTTCCGTCAGGCGAGCAAAAAGAGGAAAATTACTCCTGCTGAGATGATCATGAAAATGGGTAAGATCACTCCGACGCTAGATTTCAGTGGATTTCATAACGTGGATTGTGTTGTTGAAGCGGTTGTTGAGAAGATGGACGTCAAAAAGAAAGTTTTTGCTGATATCTCCGCACAGGTCAACCCCGAAAGACTTTTGTGTACGAATACGTCTTCTTTGTCAGTGACGGAAATGGCAAAAAGTGTCAAGGATCCCCGTCGCCTGGTTGGTTTTCACTTTTTTAATCCTGTTCATCGCATGCCATTGATCGAAATCATTCAAGGAAAAGAAACATCACCTCAAACCTTGACGGATGCTTTTGGTTTGGCCCGCTCCCTGGGAAAAACAGCAATTTTGGTCAAAGATGCCCCTGGATTTTTGGTCAATCGCATTTTGCTTGCCTATATGAATGAAGCTGCGCGGATTCTTGAACTCGGAGCGTCGGTTGAATTTGTTGATCGCGCAATGACAGATTTTGGAATGCCTATGGGGCCTTTCCGACTTTCCGACGAGGTTGGGCTTGATGTGGGCTTAAAAGTTTTACATATTTTGCATGAAGGGTTAGGAGAACATTTTCAGCCAGCTTCGATTTTAGAGAAAACTTATCAAAAGGGTTTATTGGGAAAGAAATCTGGAAAAGGATTTTATCTCTATGGTGATTCCAAGGCCAATCCTGTCAACCCGGAAATTGTTTCGCTGCGGTCATCTTCTGAGAAGCATTCCATCTCAGCCTTGGAATGTCAGGAGCGAATGGTTGGCCTGATGATCAATGAAGCCGCCCGCTGCCTGGAGGAAAAGATTGTTGATGATGCCTCGGTGGTTGACGCGGGAATGATCTGGGGCACAGGTTTCCCACCGTTTCGAGGGGGCCTTTTAAGATACGCGGATCAATGGGGAATCAGCCAGGTGGTCACCGTCCTCGAAGGATTAGCAAAACAATTGAACGCTCCAAGATTTCTTCCCTGCGAATACCTTCTAACTTTGCATAAAGAGCAAAAACGTTTTTATGAGAGGTAAAAGAAGATATGGTCATTGATCGACGACAAAGGCAGTCGCGGTTATTTGGATTCTTTATTGGGTTGAGCGTTTTTGTGATCGTGATCGCTGTCCTGATGATGGTCAGATTTCAGACTTACAAAGAATATCGGAATGCCCCGTTGGGGATCAAGATCAAGTATCCTGAATATTGGCGAGTCGTGGAAAATCCTTCAGGTGGAGGCGCACTCGTTGCGTTCTTATCTCCAAAACAAACCGGATTGGATACTTTCTTAGAGAATGTGAATATTTCGTATGTCAACTTGGAAAATAATCCAATGACATTAACGCAATTTTCTCAGGAAACCATGTCACAATTGGAAGGAACACTCAAGGGGAACATTCGTGTTCTCTTGTCGCGTCCTGTTACGTTGGCGAATCGACGAGGATATTTCTATGTTTATAAAGGTGTTGGAGAAAATATCACTAACCCCATGAAATATGCGCATGCGTGGCTGGTCGACGGTAACGACGCGTATATTGTCACTTATGCAGGCTTGGAAGACGAATTCAATAAACATTGGCGTGAATACAAAGCCATGCTTCGTTCCTTTAAAGTTGAAAAACCCAAATCCATCCCCTCTTCTTAAGAACTCTGATTCATCAAAAGTTCCTCCTTTGTGCCCTATTTTTGGGGAATGTGGGGGATGTCAGTATCAGGACCTGTCTTATCCTGCGGAGCTGAGTATGAAAGAAGAGC
>JANLHA010000377.1 GCA_024653845.1 Candidatus Omnitrophota bacterium
ACTCTTACGACGGAAGTTTGCGTTCATTATTATAAGAATTGAAAGAAATATCCCGCAGGTGTCAAAGAAGAGGTTAACTCTGCGTTGAAGCAAGTCGAGAAAATTACGGGAAAGAAATTTGGCGATCCGCAGAACCCATTGCTTGTTTCGGTTCGTTCGGGTGCTCGTAAATCCATGCCGGGGATGATGGAAACGGTTTTGAACGTCGGATTGACAGCAAAAACTCTTGATGGGCTCATCCGTAAGACCAATAATGAGCGTTTTGTTTATGACGCTTATCGACGATTGATGACCATGTATTCCGACGTCGTTATGGAAAAATCAGCGGGAATCGAACCTGCCGAAGGGCGTGGGATTCGTCGTCAACTCGATGAAATCTTGAGTGAAATCAAAAAAACACAAGGCATCAAAAATGACGCGGATTTGAGCACGGAAGATTTGAAAAAGATCTGTGCGATTTATAAATTGAAAATTAAAGAAGTTTTAGGCAAAGAGTTCCCGGACGATGCTCATGAGCAACTTTGGGGAGGGATTACCGCTGTTTTCAATTCTTGGAATGGGAAGCGCGCGATTTCTTATCGTCGGATCGAAAGCATTCCCGATGAATGGGGAACGGCCGTCAACGTCCAATCCATGGCATTTGGAAATACCGGGAATGAATCCGCAACCGGAGTTGCGTTCACGCGTAATCCAGGAAATGGGGACAATAATTTTTATGGTGAATATTTGATCAACGCCCAAGGTGAGGACGTCGTCGCTGGAATCCGCACCCCGGCTCCCATCAACAAATATTCCCAAAGCGAATATAATAAAAGTTTGCAGACTCTGGAAAATTTCAATCCCAAAGTTTACAAAGAGCTCGATCAAATCCGTCAGCGTCTTGAAAAACATTATCATGATATGCAGGACATCGAGTTTACTATTGAAGATGGGAAGCTTTATATGCTGCAGTGTCGTTCCGGAAAACGCAATGGTCCAGCGGCTGTCAAGATGGCGATGGATATGATCAAAGAACGGTTGATCAGCCCGGAAGAAGCGGTCAGTCGTGTCACGCCAGCACAGCTCGATGAACTTCTGCATCCGATCATCGATCCTAAAGAAGAAAAAATTGCTCCTAAAATCAGCGATAAGGGCTTGCCTGCCGGTCCAGGTGGGGCAAGTGGCCGAATTGTTTTCAATGCGGAAGACGCTGTACATTGGGCGAAAGAAGGCAATAAAGTCATTTTGGTTCGTGAAGAAACTAACCCCGAAGACGTTGAAGGGATGCGCGCTGCTGAAGCAATTTTGACGGCTCGGGGCGGAATGACCTCACACGCGGCGCTTGTCGCTCGTGGATGGGGAAAATGTTGTGTTGTCGGTTGCGCAGACTTAGACATTGATGAGCATGAGAAAACATTGCGCGTCGACGGGAAGTCGCTCAAAGAAGGCGATTGGATCACGCTTAATGGAACCCGTGGGGTTGTTTATGAAGGACGGCTTCCGATGATTGATGCAACGGAAGAAAATACGGTTCTTCATGAATTCCTCAAAGTTTGCGATAAAGTGAGAACATTGAAAATCCGCACCAATGCCGATACCCCAGAAGATGCCGCCAAAGCCCGTATGTTTGGAGCAGAGGGCATCGGATTGTTCCGTACCGAACACATGTTCTATGGAAAGAATTCCGAGGAACCACTCTTTAAACTTCGTAAAATGATCATCTCAAAAACGGAAAAAGAGCGTCGAGCGGCTTTGGACGAATTGTTTCCGCATGTGAAGAATGATATCAAGGGAACCATGCAGGCGATGGAAGGTTTTCCTGTTACGGTGCGTCTTTTGGACCCACCTCTTCATGAATTCGTTCCTCACAGTGAAGATCAGATTCAAACATTGGCAAACAGTTTGAGAATTTCCGTCGAAGATTTGCAGAAACGCGCCCATGGGTTGCGTGAATCGAACCCGATGATGGGACACCGCGGAGTGCGTTTAGGAATCACGTATCCTGAAGTCACTGAGATGCAAGTCCGTGCGATCCTCGAAGCCGCGGCTGAATTGATCAAAGCTGGGAAAAAAGTTTATCCTGAAATCATGATTCCTGTTGTAGGGGCTGACAAGGAATTGGAACACCAGAAACAGATTGTTTTGTCTGTTTACAATGAGACTTGCAAAAAGTATAATTTGAAGAGTTTCCCTTATTTATTTGGGACCATGATCGAAGTCCCACGGGCTGCGTTGACGTCGGACCGTTTGGCCGCGGTGGGAGAATTCTTTTCCTTTGGGACTAATGATTTGACCCAGATGGGTTTTGGATTTTCTCGTGATGACATTGGAAGTTTCTTGCCGGATTATTTGGGTAAGAAAATTTTACCGGAAGATCCTTTCCAATCCATCGATATCGACGGAATCGGACAGTTGATTGAGATTTCTGTCAAGAAAGGCCGTTCCGTTCGCAGTAACCTTAAAATTGGGATTTGCGGTGAACATGGAGGCGATCCAGCGTCGATCCATTTCTGTCAAAAGATTGGCATGGATTATGTGAGTTGTTCTCCTTATCGTGTTCCGATTGCTCGTTTGGCAGCCGCTCAAGCGGCTTTGAATTCAAAGTCTGAGAAATCATCATCGAAAAAAACAGTTGTTAAAAAATCGGTGAAGAAAACCCTAAAGAGAAAATAACTCATGGATCCGATCAAAGCCTATCTGAAAGACGTTCGAAATATTCCTCTCTTGACCGCGGAAGAGGAAATTGAGCTTTCCAGAAAAGTTAGAAAGGGTGACAAAGAAGCTCGCAATCGAATGATCCGTTCGAATCTGCGTTTGGTCATCAGCATTGCCAAGCGTTACACCAATTTGGGTGTGCCGTTGAGCGATTTGATCGAAGAAGGCAACATCGGTTTGATGAAAAGCGTTGAGAAATTTGATCCTAATAAGGGATTCCGTTTTTCGACGTACGCAGCGTGGTGGATCAAGCAAGGGATTTCCCGCGCGATCATCGATCAGGGTAAGATGATCCGTGTTCCAGTTTACATGAATGAAGAAATCATGAAGTATAAAAAGGCCACGGAGTCTTTGACTCATCGCCTTAAGCGTAAGCCTCGGGTTGGAGAAGTTGCCAAGCGATTGCAAATCCCCGTCGAGCGCGTTCGTGAGTTGGAGCGTTCGATTGCCAAAATGTCGAGCCTCGATGCCCCGATAGGCGAGGATGGGGATAGTCAAGTCAAAGATATGATTGAGGACGAAAGTTTGGCAGCTCCCGATGAAAACTTGGAAATTTTCTTAAATCGCGAACGCACGCAAAGTTTTCTGGAGATGCTTGCCGAGAGAGAACGTCAAATCCTTGAAATGCGTTATGGTCTTTTGGATGGGACCAGCCGAACTTTGGCTGAGGTGGCTAAAGAATTGGGTGTTTCTCGGGAGCGTGTCCGTCAGATTGAATCTGCCACATTGAAAAAAATTCGTAAATATATTAAAGACCAACAGACGCAGGATGATAGTGAAGATTAAGAAGCGCAAAAAAACATTTGTTCTATTGATTCCAAGCTTTGAAGATATTTTTCATTCTTTTTATGCCGGGGAAATCATCAAAGGTGTGAGCGCGACAGCCAGTCGGTTGAAGATTGATGTTTTGATTCATATTACCGACCGCTTTGATCATCGGGGATGGCTGGATTCAAGCTTGCTGGATCCTGATTATATTGACGGAATCATTTTTGGCGATATTGATAACGATATTGGAATTGTCAAAAAAGCCATTTCCCGCGGTATTCCGGTTATTGTCCTCAATAATTATTTGCAAGAGCCTATCAACTGTGTCGCCATCGACAATTATCAGGCCGCGGTCAAGGTGGTCAAATATCTTCATGGATTGGGGCATACCAAGATTGCAACAATTGCTGGAGATTCGATCACCCAGGCGGGGCAATTTCGCCTAGACGGGTATCAGCAGGCCTTGGCTGAATTGGGGATTGAAGTCCCGAAACATTATGTCACTCAAGGAGATTTTTTGCGTACGCCGGCACGCGAAGCCGCCAAGAAGTTATTAAAACTCAAAGACCGCCCAACAGCCATTTTTGCTGCTTCGGACGTGATGGCCTTGGAAGTTTTAGATGTGGCCCAGGAATTCGGAATCAAAGTTCCCGAAGAATTGTCCGTGATTGGGTTTGATGATAATCCTCTCAATGTCAACAGCGCGATTGCCCTTTCAACCGTAGCCCAGCCGCTTGCGGAAATGGGTCGCCTGGGAACCGAGCATTTGAAGCAAATCACCTTAGGGCAGGCCAAGCTTCCGGTTAAAGAAATGTTATCTGCCCGGTTGATTCCTCGTCGAACTACTGTAGAATTCAAGGCTTAAACCTGAAGGCAAGGGAGCTCAATATGGAAATATTAAAAGAGATTGATTTAAAGAAGATGGTTCGTGATGTCCCCAATTTTCCCAAAGAAGGGATCATTTTTAAA
>JANLHA010000378.1 GCA_024653845.1 Candidatus Omnitrophota bacterium
CCTCTTAAAACTTCTTTAGAGAAGTTTGTGTTTGGTTATGGGTTTGAAGAGAATAGGCAGGTCATAGCATATTTGAAAGATCATCTGAAGGAGGGAGATCGCATCATTATCAATACCTCTGCTGAGTTCCCATTTGCATTTTATAGTGCACAATTGGGACTTTTTTATCAATATTCTCAGCAAGAGCTTGTGATGTTCCCGAGTGATCATTGTGCAGCTTTTCAGTTGATTCGGCTTGCTGATTTCTTGGAAAGTGATCAAGGAAATCCAGTCGCAATGTTGCGCAAAATGGCTTTTTGTTATAACTCCGAAGGTTATGTGAAGGCTTTGCTTTATAATCCTCAAAAGTTATATGCTATTGAGGAGAAAGATCATTTGGTTCTTCAGGGACGATTATGGCTTCTGTTCTCTCGCATCCCTTCTGAAACCAAAGATTTTTTTCTTGAAATCATGGATCGTAGTGGGGAAAAGATAAAAAGCTTGGAGATGGAGGGAGCGTCGCTTTACCTTTACGAAAATGAATCTTAATATCAAAGTCATTCCAGGGGCGAGGAAAGAACTCATCAAAGAAGAGGGCGGAATCTTTAAGGTTTATTTGACCGCGCCTCCTGTGGAAGGCAAAGCCAATGAGGCGTTGGTCCGTTTTTTAGCCGGCCATTTTTCGGTGCGAAAGTCCCAAATCGAGATCATAAAAGGATTGAAATCTCGACAGAAAATCGTTAGGATAGATGGAATTTAGCGAGCATTTAATGTAAGGAGGCGAGATGTTAGAAGAACAGATTGGTAAAGATTATATTGAGGCGATGAAGAGCAAAGATGGTGTTCGTTCATCGACGTTGAGTTTTTTAAGGGCTCAACTCAAAAACGTAAAAATTGATCAACGATTAGAAAAATTGTCTGATGCTGACGCCATTGCGGTGATCAAAAAGCAAATCAAGCAGCGGCAAGACTCCATCTCTCAGTACGAGCAGGGCGGTCGGCAAGACTTGGCGGAGAAGGAAAAAAAGGAGCTAGATATTCTCAAATCATATCTTCCTCAGGAAATGTCGGCCGAACAGGTAAGTGCTGTCATTGAGACCGTGATTCAAGAGGTGGGAGCCAAGAGTGTGAAAGAGATGGGCATCGTGATGAAAGGTGTTCTTGCCAAAGTCGGTGGGCAGGCTGACAGCAAGCTGGTGAGTGAATTGGTTAAGAAGCGGTTAACGACATGAAGATTTTACGTCGTCTATGCGTTTTCTTTGTTTTATTGGGGATCCTTGTTGGGGGAGCAGCGCTATATCTTTCGGAAAAATATGTTGTTCCCATCATCATGTATCATCATATTTCTCCGGGAACATTGGTTGAGACTGATCGGGTCAGTCCAGAAAATTTTCGTATCCAGATGAATTATTTGCTTCGTCATCATTATAACGTGATCCCTTTTGATGAATTTGTGAAGGGAATGAAGGCAGGCAAGAAATTTTCATATAAAACTGTGGTCATCACTTTTGATGATGGCTATGAAGATAATTTTACCTATGCTTTTCCGGTTTTGCAGCAGCTCAAGTTGCCGGCGATCATGTTCATTTGCCCTGGGTTTGCTGGGAAAAAAGGGTTCATGAATTGGGACCAGATCAAAACCATCCAGGCCGGAGGGGTGGTGAGTTTTGGAAGTCACACCATGACGCATACGTATCTTCCCATGGTTTCTCGAGAACAGCAGGAATATGAAATTCTCGAAAGCAAACGTATCTTGGAACAAGAATTGGG
>JANLHA010000382.1 GCA_024653845.1 Candidatus Omnitrophota bacterium
GCTCTGGGGCGTTATTTTACGTGATCACATTCCAGAAGAAAGTGAGACGGATCCAAGAGAGTCTGCCTTACGTGAAGCGGAATCCGATTTGGCATTGAAATTTTTAGGCCATTTGACACTGCCAGAGGTTGTTCAATTGAAACTTTTACGGCAAGCGATCCGTGAATCCCCCGAATATCGGCGAGGCATGTCTCGCGTGCGGGGGAATATTGAGATTTTCTTTGTGCCGACAGAAGGATCTCGAGAGCTTTTTTGGATCGGGGAAGAATCTGCGGCAACACAGTTGGATAAAAGAACTCGTCGACTTTATATTTCACTGCCATTGGCCCTGAGCGAGCAATTAGCAATTATAGGACAGGAACCTTTAATTTTGGCTCTGGCTCATGAGGAACTCGCCGGGGAATATGAAGATTCTTCGAGAATTTTAGAAGCGATCAGCCGACGAGATCGCGTGCGCTCATCTGGGGGCTCAGACTCTGCAAGTGCCACATGGGCATATGTCTCAAGGCGGCGGGTTGAGACTCCAGGCATTGATCAGCCGGGGGCGTATATTTTACCGACGGAAGATGGATATCTTGAGCCCCGTGATCTTGAAACTTTCTGGCGTGATGTCAGAAGTGCCATGGCAACCACGCGTGATCAATTCACCGTGTCCGTGGGAGTGAAACCTCAGGGTCTTAGCGTTCATCGACGAGATCTTCGCGCTAGGCCAGCCAGCCAGACATTTCTCCTCCCAACGGGATGGGGAAATACTTTCGGCCTCTCGGAAGATCGGTTGGCGGATATTCTCTCTCATGCCTTAAACCATTTGGTTGAGAATGAAGGGTTGTCATCTCCTTCATTTACCGACCGTCAGCCTTTGGCTGTTCTGCCGGTCTTTCACTTTCTGGATGAAGAAGGTTTTGATCATCTGGCCGGTGATCACGTCGAGAATCGCATCATTTTCTTGCATGCGGTTATCCCTGCGGTGGTTAGAAGATTGAACCAAGATATCGATGGCTTAGGGGATGTTCTGTTACAGGTTCTCATCGAGCATGAGTTGTTTCATGAGTTGAGCGGAAAAGGTCGGGATATTGAAGCCTATCTGACCACCCGCGATATTGAGCGAATGATAGCACTCCTTAGGGAACGCGAAATACCTCTTTATGAATCTTTTGCGGCTCTTGTTCAACGCGAAATCGTCCCTCAGTTTTTGTTGGGAAGGGTGCTAATTCACAATGAGCAGATCGGGTTAGGTCAAAATGGTCGGAGAGTCTTGGAATCTTTGCACGACGGTAAATTGGAAGAAGGAGCTCGTCTTATGGTGGCTGCTTTCCGACGGAGTGCTCCTCAGTCGATGGTTGAGGAAATTGATGAGGAACAACTTTTTGCGGAATTGGCGGGAGTATTCCTGGCTATGAATAGTTTAGGAAATTTTTGGCAAGAAACACCGGTAGAGGATCGATCACGCAGCATGTTGCATTGGCTGGCAAGTGGTTATGCCTATCTGGGGGATCCGTTGGAAGGTTTGCGAGCGGTGATCCAGGTGGCTGATCAATTGAGAGAGGGAGCTGTTTTTCAAGTGGGCAATCGGTTGGCAGGGGGGCAGGAAGTTTCTCTTGATATTTTACGATCGGAAGACCAGTCGATGGCCCGGCTTGACTTCGCGACTCTTTTTCAGAAATTCATTCAGCAGTTGAGAGAGGAAAGGGATAGACAGCGGGAGGGTTTGGCGGCCAGTCGTTTGGCCCGTCGAGAAACTGCCGCCGTTGATGATTCTTCCCGCGCTGAAGAAGCCCTTCGTGCCCACGTCGAGACTCAGTTTGATCGGATGCGCGAGCCTTATCAGAATGGGATTGGCCAGTATATCCGACATTCGGGGGACAGGGAGGTGCGTGCGGTCATCCCGAGGCGCGGGGAGCAGTGGGCTTTTTCTGAGAGAGAAGCCGATGTGGCATTGTATTTGATGGGGGCCATCACCGAGCCCGAGTTGGATGAATTAACACAAGTGCGACGAGATCTTTTTTCTTTGCCTGAATATCGTGAGGCGTATCGCCAAATATCCCGAGGACAGCCCCAGCCTTTCCCACGGATTGAAATATTTTTCGTCCCAACGACGGCTGGCACACAGTTTTTTTGGGTTGGCGGCAACTACGCTCCGATCCATTTTGATCGAGAACGAGGCCGACTTTATATTCCTCTTCCCCTTGCCCTTGCTGAGGCGCGGTTACGTCTTGCGTCTTCATCTGCAAGAACTGACGGCGGACAAGATGCCGATCAAGGTTTCCCCATATTGCTCGATTTGGCCCGGCCGGAACTTTCAGGAACAAAGTATTCACCCGCCGTGTTTGCTAGAATCCAACCCATCAAAGAACAAGACCAACGCCAAAGGGCTCGTTATTATTTCTCCGACGAGCGGCACAGAGAAGAATTCAATAATCCCATTGAGCAAGTGTTGAGAGAAATTGTTGGTGAATTGAAGAGAAAGGGTATTGATGTTCCCATGCAAACCCTTTGGCGTACGGGAATGGAGAAGATGGTCGATCAATATGATTTTCGCGAGGTGATTCGGCAAAGGGGAGAAGGCGGCGTGCTTACTTTGCCAAGCGGCGGTCAAATGTATTATGTTGGGAATGTGTTGGTGATTATAGACCCCAGATTTGCCGGCCTTGAACATGCCGGCCGCGGCACTTATCAATTGGGTGTTTTTGCAGCGACACAGTTGAAGGCCCTACATGAGTTGATTGAGCTGATCAGGTTGACTCAATTAGCCAGAGAGCATGGCATTCTGCGAGGTACAAGTCCCGAGGATGCTATCTGGGACCCTGACGACTGGTTGGGCATTCGGATGAAGGAATATGCCAATGGAATAGGAACTCATGCGATTGCTCGACGGAAAAATCGTCGGGATGAACTTCTCAAGCGCCAAATCTTGGTGCGAAAAATTTGGATCCAGGCACACCAGGCGGCGATGGCTGCGGAGTTTCAAGACGATCTCGCGGCGCAAGGAGAGCGAGAGGCCGCAATCCGTCGAAGGATTGATATGGTGGAGCAGGAAGTTCCGGAAATCATCGAGCCGATTCTCGATGGGAGTTTTGATATTGCGACGGCAGGAAACGGGGGAATTGATGATGGTGAAAGTGTTCCACAAAAAGCTCGACGCCGCATTCGAGAAATTTTGGAAGGCTCGTATCTTTATCTTTCTGAGAGACTTCATCCTCACCAGATCGATGGCATTACTCAGAGAGTCCAAGAGCATCTTGCCGAACAATTTCATCTGACCGATCAACAAATTATTCAACTTGACCACTTGGAAGACCGTGTCCGTCTTCGTTGGCTTTCGGCTAATGAATTTGCCGTTAACGATTTGGACGGCAACCCGCTCATCACTGCGAGTCGTGTGGAAGCGGGACGGCTGGCGATTATGGATGAGGATTTAGGTTTGGGTAGGGATAAAGGGAAAGTATTTTTGGCTCGTCTCGAACGTGGAGAAATTTTTCGACAACAAAATGATATTATTCAACGCGTGTCAGGAATCACCGCGACGGAGACGGAGTATGAATATGAAGAAGAGAAATTTTTTCCGGTGGTGGCCGATGCCCTGTTATCCCTCGATGTTTTAAGACCCAACGAACGAGGAAATCGTGATGCTCATGTGACAAGTAATCGGTATTTTATTCTTCTAGCCGCCATGGCTTATGGTCAGAATTCTTCTCATCGTTCTGCTCTTCATGGATTGCAGATGGTTGACGCTATCAAAAGAGCGATCTCTGCTGAAGGGGGAATTCCAGAAGGGATTCTGATAGGGACCACAGCTTATGCTCACATTGATTTAAAGCTTATTCGAGCCATGAGTTTCGATCTGTTTACGGGGGTGATGATGAGAGATTTGATCCCACGGTTCTATAAGAGGACAGAAGCTCAGGGGAAGGCCCAAGATCTGCGAAGAGAACGAGACATCCAGGCAGCCAATCATTATCGGCTCACCCCTGCTCAAGAGGAGCCGGCGATCTCTCTTTTTCGAAAATTTGAAGAACTGCGTCGAATTTATAACGAAAACGCTACCGATGAGCTGCGTTGGGAATATCGAAAAGGATCATCGACCCGTTTGCGTTCCCCGATACCTTCGTTGGGGATCGAGAGCCCTCTGACAGAAAACGAGGCGGATATTGCTTTGATGGCGGCAGGGATTTTGCCAGAAAATGAATTCTTTGGCCTCGATTTTCTCAGAGCGGTGATCAAGGACTCTGATGAATTCCGGCGCGCAGATGAGTCCTTGGGAGAAGAAAAACAAATCCGGATATTTTTTATGCCAACTCTAAATGATGATCGGTTA
>JANLHA010000385.1 GCA_024653845.1 Candidatus Omnitrophota bacterium
GATGAATCCCCGAGGAGGAATCTCGACATCGGTGGTTGCGGAATACAAAGGGCATCCTCGCAATTTTTGAAAATGATTTTAGAAAGGATATCTTATGAAACGTATCGACGGCCGTCAGCCTCATCAATTACGAAAAATTAAAATCACCAAAAAATATACAAAGTATGCCGAAGGAGATTGCTTGATTGAATTTGGCGAGACGCGTGTTTTGTGTACCGCGTCTGTGGAAGAGGGCGTGCCGCCTTTCTTGAAAAATAGCGGCAAGGGCTGGGTCACCGCAGAATATGGGATGTTACCGCGTTCGTGCAATCAACGCATTCGACGCAGCGATACATCAGGTCGTGTTCATGAAATCCAGCGATTGATTGGCCGGTCTCTTAGATCGGTCGTGGATATGACCAAGCTGGGCGAACGCACGATTAAAATTGATTGCGATGTCATTCAAGGCGATGGCGGTACGCGGACAGCATCGATCACCGGTGGGTTCATTGCCTTGGCCTTGGCTTTGAAGAAGTTAAAGAAAGATGGGCTGCTGCCCGAAATTCCTCTCAAAGATCATGTCGCCGCCATCAGTGTGGGAATTTATCAAGGACAGAACGTTCTTGACCTGAATTACGAGGAGGATTCTCATGCGGATATGGACATGAATGTAGTGATGGTGGGCAAAGGAGAGTTCGTTGAGATCCAGGGAACGGCGGAAGGCTGCCCATTCTCTAAGAAACAAGTCGATGATTTGCTCAAGTTGGCAACCAAAGGCATTCAAGAGTTAATAGCTATTCAGAAAAAGATTATTGGAAAATGATCCGCTCTAAATAAAATATTATGCAAGAGCTTCTCGTCGCTACAAAAAATTTAAAAAAGTTAAAAGAAATCGAAGAACTTCTGTGTGATTTCCCAGTCAAAATCACTTCGATCAAAGATTATCCAGCTCTTCCTGACGTCGTTGAAGATGGAAAAACGTTTCGAAGCAACGCGATCAAGAAAGCCCTCACCATCAGTCGTCTGACCGGAAAATTGGTGATGGGGGAGGATTCGGGGTTGGAGGTTTATGTTTTAGATAACACTCCCGGAGTTTATTCCGCGCGTTTTGCCGCCAGTGACGAGCTTCGAGGCAGAAATCTGATTTCAACCAACACGACGGATGAAGCTAATAATTCTAAACTTTTACGATTGCTCTCCGGATATTCTTTATATGAGCGTGAAGCGCGGTATCGATGTTTGGTCGCCCTCGCTCAAGGAGAAAATTTGATTGGTGTGGTTTCAGGGACCTGCCGCGGATTCATCGCCGAACGTGCGGAAGGTCAGAATGGATTTGGATACGATCCGCTTTTTTATGTCCCCGAATACAAAAAAACTTTTGGTCAGCTGGACCCTTCGATCAAAGCCCAGATCAGCCATCGTGCTCGAGCGTTGCAGAAATTTCGCACACTCATTCAGAAGCATTTGGGCAATTCTCAGTAATAAATTTTCTGGTAAAACTTGAGTTATTCCAAGATCTCTTCGAGGATTCCTTGAACACCTTGAAGAAGTCCGCCTGTTGCTTTTTCAAGGGCTTTGATGGGCAACGTGTCTCGTCGGTAAATCGGCTTGGAAAGGGTACCGGTGATCAAGACACTGATATAATCCGCAGCGTGCGTTAAAATGGCGGTTGTGCTTTTGCGTAAAGATTCCGAAGCAAGGATTTCGGTTTCTTTGAATTGGGGTTGAACGTGCAGATTGATGGTTTGATCGAATCCGATCCAGCCTTTTCCCGCTAAATCCACAAAACGGCTTTTCATCGTCAGTGAATCCGTAATGACCTTCTCATTCTTAATCACAAAATCCACGTATGCATCTGTAAAAATGATCTCGTCATACACTGGAATCAAAAGGAGTGCCCAGATCCCTTTGAGCAAGTTGGATTGCCAAAGTTCGCCATTAGCCACTGTGATCATGCCATCTCCGATAAGAAGATTCGGCTGCTTGAGTGGCCCTTGCAACGTTAGCCTTGAATTCAATTGTCCTGAGATCGGGCGACCTTTGAGAGGCGTGTCATTTTTAAGATTGGAAATGTCCGCACCCTCGAGCTGGAGGGAAAACTCAAGGGGAAGTTCTGGTTTTCGGAAATTGATAAACGTTTTAAGGTCCAAAGTGCCTTTATAAAAGAGACTCGAGAGCGTCAGCTCGGAATACGTGCGGTCACCCTGTACCATTTTCAAATTGATGTTATCGAATTTGTATCCTTTGATAGAAATCTGCGGGCTGATTCCGGAGACAACACAGTTCGCGATGGGCCAATGCGCCAGGCTTCCTTGAT
>JANLHA010000389.1 GCA_024653845.1 Candidatus Omnitrophota bacterium
ATTGGTACGGCTTGTTCCTAAGACCGTACCTCCACGATCCAGGATGCCGGAGGTCAACCGCAAATCTAAAACACGCATGTCGTTATCAATCAGTCCTTGCCAACCATTTTTAATTCCGGTGACGACATAGCCCTCTTGCATGCCTTTGCGAACAACCGCACGGATGACAGAGTTCAAACCAGGGCAATCTGCGCCTCCTGTCAGGATTCCAATTTTTTTCATAATGATCCTTATGGATCAAGGGCGATACCCTTGAAAGGGAATGGTCGGCTCTTCGTCTGAAGGAAAATTTTTATCTTTAACCTGGTCTTTACGTCGGTCGCGAATATGCGCGCTGATTCTTGCCACATGAATTCTCACAGTAATTGTCTCTTCCAGACCAATCATGTCTTGAAGCTTTCGCTTGACCAATTCCTGCAACTCCGACGTCATTTCAGGGATATTGACATCTTTCTTTAAAACAATCCTCGTATTGACTTCCAATCCTCTTTTTCCTGCTAAAATATACGAACGAACATCTTTGACCTCCGCAGCTCCCAAAATGACTCGGCGCACCAGATCTTCCAATGCAGATACGGCTAACGTCACCCGGCCTGAAGGATTGTCAAAGGCAATGGTGCGTCCCCTTTGCTGAAATCCAGAAATGGCCTGCGCATAGATATAATTTTTGATCAAGAGCACAGCAGCGATGATTCCCCAAATCAAACGCATTTTCTCGTCGTAATACATGAATTGGAGAATCATAACCACGTTTTCAAGAGGAATCATGTGCATGACAAAAAGCAAGAGAAAGGATCCGACAAAAAGAAGACTGGTGACATAAAAGAGTACGGCCAAACGAATGACGAATTTCATGGCTTTCTCCTCTCGATTCCATGAATATTCACATGGACGTCTTTCAAATCAATTTCAACGGTTTTTTCAATGGTTTCTCGAATCATTTGCTGAACTTGCCGAGCCACTTCGGGAATATTGTCTCCAAATTGGACCAAAATACTCACATCAATCATGACCTGATGATTACCGTCGATCGTGACATCAACACCAGGATAACAAGGAGTTCCCGCAAGTTCCTTGAGATGACACAAAAAATCTTTAGGGATAGGGCTGGCACCCGCGACTTCTTGAATGGCCATAAAAGCCAGCTGCGCGATCACTTGTTTATGAATACGAACAGACCCCAAATCCACCCGATTCAGCTCTGTCATAGTTCCTCCATTATTTCCCGACTTCCACTTCGCGTTTAAAATGTTTTTCCAAAAAATGTGTCGAAACTTTTCCGTCGATAAATAACGGATGCTGAAAAATCTCTTTGTGCAGATCGATCGTCGTTTTGATCGGGCCTATATAAAACTCATCCAGTGCTCGTCGCATAATCTTAATCGCCTCAGCGCGATTCTTGCCATGCACAATCAATTTGGCCACCATGGAATCATAAAAAGGACTAATCGTATATCCTGGATAAATATGTGTGTCTATTCTCACCCCTGGGCCACCTGGCAAATTGAGTTCTTCAATTTTTCCCGGCGAAGGCATGAAATTATTCAGGGGGTCTTCCGCATTGATCCGGCATTCAATAGCGGCTCCATTGATTTTAACATCATCTTGTTTGATTTTCAGCTTTTCTCCTGCAGCCACCTTGATTTGCTCTTTGATCAAATCAATTCCCGTGACCATCTCAGTGACCGGATGTTCGACCTGAATCCGGGTGTTCATCTCCATAAAATAAAATTCTCCGCTTGCGTCGAGCAAAAATTCCATCGTTCCCACGCCACGATAATTCACCGCCTTAGCGGCCTTAATGCAAATGTCTCCCATCTTTTTTCGCAATTTAGGATTCAATGCGGGGGATGGGGCTTCTTCCAGAAGTTTTTGATGTCGTCGCTGAATACTACAATCGCGCTCCCCCAAATGAATGACGTTTCCATGCTGGTCTGCTAAGATTTGAAATTCCACATGCCGTGGGTCTGCGATATATTTTTCGATGTACACTTGCGCGTTTCCAAAATTGGCTTCGGCTTCTTTTTGCGCCATAGCAAACGAACTGCTCAACGTCACATCATTGTGACAAACACGCATTCCCTTACCGCCACCGCCCGCCGCAGCCTTAATGATCACGGGATACTTGATTTTCTTAGTGATCTCAATGGCTTCTTCCAAAGATTTGATCACACCTTTGCCACCCGGTGTCAATGGCGCGCCAATTTTGCGCATCGTCTCTTTGGCTTGGATTTTGTCGCCCATCAAACGGATCGATTCTGGGGTGGGACCAATGAAGTTGATATTGCAAGACTCACAAATTTCGGCAAAATGCGCGTTTTCAGAAAGGAATCCATATCCCGGATGAATGGCTTCGACGTCGGTGATTTCCGCAGCAGAAATGATCGCAGGGATATTGAGATAACTGTCGATGCTCGGCGATGGACCAATACACACAGCCTCGTCGGCAAATCGAACATGAAGGGAATTGCGGTCCGCAGCCGAATACACGGCCACCGTCTGAATATTCAGCTCTCGACAAGCCCGAATGATTCTTAACGCAATTTCCCCACGGTTAGCAATGAGAATTTTGGTAAACATGTCAAGGTCTTAAACAGGTTCAACGGCAAATAGTGTTTGTCCAAACTCGACAGGCTCGGCATTTTCAATGGCCACTTCCACAACCCGGCCTCGAATTTCGGATTTGATTTCGTTCATCAACTTCATGGCTTCGACAATGCAAACAACCTGACCGACCTCAACCACGTGCCCGACGTCCACAAATGGTGGAGCTTCAGGAGAGGGGGACCGATAAAATGTTCCAACCATTGGAGAGACAATATTTTTACGGGAAGAAGGAGCGTTGCCATTACCCGCAGAAGGAGCTGCGGTAACAGAAGCCACAGGGGCTGGGGCTTCTGCACGATATTCGATCGACGGACGAGCGACTGTCTCATAAACGCCCTGAATCGTTTTCTTGACCTTGATCTTGGAACCTTCTCTCTCGACTTCAATTTCTGCCAGATCATTTTCATTCATCAAATTGATGATCTCTTTGATCTCTTTCAAGTTCATTTTTGGACCCTTTCCACGTATGTTCCTGTTCGGGTATCAATCTTGACCCAATCATCGACGTTAATGAAAAGCGGGACCTGGATGGTGGCCCCCGATTGGATTTTGGCTGGCTTGCCGCCAGACCTGCTAGAGTCTCCACGGATTCCCGGCTCGGATTCGAGGATCTGCGCGACGATAAAGTTGGGAAGAACCACTTTAAAAATCTGATGATTGTGACAGAGCCCAGTGACTTCCAGGCCCTCTAATAAAAATTTTGCCCCGTCGCCAACAACACTCGCCGGAAGAGCCACTTCTTCATAAGTGGTATGATCCATAAAATGATAGGTCTCTCCACTCTGATAAAGGTATTCCAATTCTCGCTCTTCCAACGTCACTTCTTCCAAGCGCTCAGAGCTACGATAGGTTCGCTCCAAGACCGCATCTGTTTTGACGTTCTTGAGTTTCACTCGAACAAACGCACTTCCCTTACCCGGCTTGACATGCTGAAACTCAGTGACCAAATAAATGCCTTCATTCACGCGCAACGCGATTCCTGACGTGATTTGATTGATATCAATTTCCATGCAACCTCCCTTAAAAACTATCGACTCAAAACTTCGCATCCCTTGGCCGTGACAAGGACCATATCTTCGATGCGAATACCAAATTGATTGGGAATATAAACGGCTGGTTCGACGGTGATGACCATCCCTTCTTTCAAAGGTGACGTATTATACTGCGATAACCGGGGCGCTTCATGAATGTCTAAACCCACCCCATGGCCCAATGAATGGCTGAAATACTGGGCCACCCCATGCTTCTCTAAATATTGCCGAGCCGCTCGATCCACGTCCGCGGCAATGACTCCCGGCTTAATTTTCTTGATCGCTTCTTCTTGCGCATCCTTGACGAATTGCTCAACTTCTCTGATGCGAGGTGGTATTCTACCCAGAAAGAACATACGTGTCAAGTCAGACTTGTAGCCATGAATGTCGATTCCCATATCGATCAGAACTGGTTCATTCTTTTGGAGTTTACGACTCGTGACCTTAGCATGCGGGAAGCAGGAATGAGGTCCGGAGGCGATGATCGAGGGGAATGAAAATCCCACATTTTGGGATTTTACGTGCCCTTCGAGCTTGGTTAGAATCGCTTTTTCAGAGATTCCTGGTCGGACAATCCCTTTTAAATAAGAATACGCTTTGAAATGGATTTTAAGGCATTCGCGGATCTGCTGAACTTCCGAAGGCTCCTTGATTTCTCTCAATTCTTCAATGAGCCCATTTTGGATCACCAGTTTTATGGCTCGGGGACAAGTTTTTTTAAGCTGCTGAAACTGCCAGAGAGAAAGATGCCGGGCATCGAATCCCAAAGTTTTTACTTTCGAAGATTCTGCCAATTCAAAAATGGTCTTGGCAATCGATTGGGTGTATTGTTGGACCTTGACCCCTTTCAACCCTTTCTTGGCTTCTAAAGTGTAGCGCGCATCCGTGATGTAATAAGACCCGCGAGGCGTGACCAATAACCAAGATTCGCTCGCCGGGAATCCCGTAAGATATCGAATATTGGTATCATTGGTGACAAGATAAGCATCGAGATGATGCTTTTTGAGGCTGGCTAAAAATTTTTTGATGCGGAGATTCAACGTTCGACCTCAACGACCCCACTCAGATTTCGATGATCTCAATGATGGCGCGCAACCCCAAAAGATAACTATTGACTCCGAATCCACTGATCTGTCCACGGCTGACCGGTGCGACCAAAGATTTATGACGAAAATCTTCTCGAGAATAAATGTTCGACAAGTGGACCTCGACAGTAGGGATTTTAACAGCTAGGACAGCGTCCCGAATAGCCACACTGGTATGAGTGTACGCCGCAGGATTGATCA
>JANLHA010000007.1 GCA_024653845.1 Candidatus Omnitrophota bacterium
ATAAAGGATATTACTCTGATACCGCGGTGACGGTCCCTGTCGGACAGGTGGCTTTAGAAACTCAAAGGCTTTTGGATGTTGCTAAAGAGGCGTTGAATCGTGGTATGGCTCAGGCTCGCGTCGGGAACCATTTGTCAGATATTTCATTTGCGATTCAGAAATATGTCGAAGACCATGGGTTTTCAGTGGTTAGGGATTTTGTAGGACACGGAATCGGGAAGAGGTTGCATGAGGAGCCCGAGGTCCCCAATTTTGGACCTCCTCATTGTGGTCCGATTCTCGAAGCCGGTATGGTGATGGCGGTTGAGCCAATGGTGAATATGGGCTCATGGCAGACAAAGATTTTAGAAGATGGATGGACCGTTGAAACGTTTGATGGGAAGCCTTCCGCACATTTTGAACATACGTTGGCGATTGCCAAGCAAGGTCCGGAAATTTTGACGCAGTAAATGCAGTTTTTGGAGGTGTATGGCTAAAGAAGATTTGATTGAAGTTGAAGGAGTGATTAATGAAGCCTTGCCCAACGCGCAATTCCGTGTGAAGTTGGATAATGGGCATATGGTGATGGCGCATATTTCTGGTAAGATCCGAATGAATTTTATTCGTCTTTTACCGGGAGACCGAGTGAAGGTCGAGCTTTCTCCATACGATCTTTCACGCGGAAGAATCACATATCGAATGAAAAAATGACTTCGTGATAGCGAAGGATCTAGAGCTTTTTAAGGATAGGAAAAAATGAAAGTTAAATCATCTGTTAAAAGAATTTGTAGCCATTGTAAAATCGTTCGTCGTGAGAATGTGGTTAGGATCATTTGCAGCAATCCTAAACATAAGCAACGACAGGGATAAATAAGAATAGCGGCTGCAGGGAACAGATCCCTGTTGTCTGCATTAAATGAGGAAAAGAGAACATGCCAAGGATTCTAGGTGTTGACGTCCCACGAGAAAAGCGAATTGATGCCGCACTGCCCTATGTCTATGGGGTGGGAAGGGTGACGGCTAAGAAAATTTTGGATGAAGCGAAAATCGAACATCATCGACGAGCCAAAGATTTGACCGACGAGGAAATTGCGCGTATCGCGGGCGTGGTTCAAAATAAATATATTGTGGAAGGTGATTTGCGTCGAGAGATTCAAGACAATATCCGTCGGCATATGGACATGGGATCATACCGAGGGGTTCATCATCGTCGAGGATTGCCTGTTCGAGGACAAAGAACGCGAACCAACGCGCGCACTCGTAAGGGCAAGAAGACTTACGTTGCAGCTAAAATCGTTCAGGCTGCACCCGCAGCGAAGCCTAAGCCGGCTGGTTAATATAGAATTTTCTAATTGAGGAAAAATCATGGTCGAAGAAAAACCTGTTGCACGTAAAGAAAAGAAAGCAAAGAAGAAAGCTCTCAAGAATGTGACGTCAGGATTTGTGCATGTTCAAGCGACTTTTAATAACACTATTGTGACGATCACAGACCGCCAAGGAAATGTGATTGTCACGGCCAGCCCAGGCAGTGTTGGCTTTAGTGGTTCTAAAAAATCTACTCCTTTTGCTGCTCAGGTGGCTGCCACGCAAGCGGCCCGAGTCGCTAAAGATTTTGGGATGCAAACCGTGGAAATTTTGGTCAAAGGGCCAGGCGCAGGACGAGAATCGGCAATTCGAGCGGTTCAAGCTGCGGGATTAAATGTTTTAACAATTCGAGATGTTACGCCCATGCCGCATAATGGTTGTAGGGCTCGAAAAAAAC
>JANLHA010000001.1 GCA_024653845.1 Candidatus Omnitrophota bacterium
AATGAAAACGCGACCTATACCATCACTCAGGACGCGACGACGAAAGTTGTCACCGTTGATATTCCTAATAATCAAACAACGGTCCAGACCGTCGGAGGAGGCGCGTCAACTTATGCGGGACTTCCTGATGGAGTCGATAACCTGGGAACGATCGTTTATGTGGATGGGGCAATTACAAGTTTGGGCGGAACTGTGCAAAAAGATACAGAGGTCACCATCTCGACGGAAAATGATATTGTCATTAGTGATCATCTCAAATATACAAAATACAACGAAAATGGTAATCCCGGCGATCCTGACTATGTTGCGCCGCATGTTCCAACGGACAAGAACGATCCTGATTATGGAAAAAATCTTTTAGGGCTTGTTGCGTGGGGAGGCAATGTTCGAATTGGAACCAGCGCTCCTGACAATGTGGATGTGCACGCGGTCACCATGGCACGAAATGGATACTTTCAGGTCGATAATTATAATAGCGCGGCCGTTGGGCCTCGAGGAACAGCGACGTTATTGGGAGGGGCGATCACGCAGTTTTATGGGGCATTTGGATTGTTCAATGGCCAAACGGGCGCACAGGTTTCTGGATATGGACGAAATTTTGTTTATGACAGTCGAACGTTATTGGGAAAATCTCCTCCGTATTTCCCGAGCATGAGAGCTTTCATTGCTTTTACGAACGACATCATGGATAAAAAAGTTTTTCAGCAGGGCGGATTCTAAAATTTTTCTCATTTTTTATTTTTTTTAAAAAGAGGATGTTATAATAAAAACACAATGACATCTTCTCAAAAGAAACAACTCATTTTTGTAGGCATCGTTTTTCTTCTGATCCTTTGGATTGTTTTGGTTTTGATAAGTCGTCAATTGTCTGAAGAGATTGTCGAGTCACCGGCTGTCACTCCCTCACAGCAAGCTGTTGAACTACCATCAAAAGCTTCATCCATTCCTTCGTTAGAAACGATAGGCCCTTCTTCTGCAATTGAAAGATCTGAAACCCCTCAGGATCTTCAAAAACAATCAGCAAATCAACCTGATCAAGAGCCGATTTATGAACCACCGCTTCAAAATTTTATTCTTGTACAATAAAAGATCGCTTTCTTCATGAAAAATTTTTTTGAACCACATATCCAAAATCTAAAAAATCTGATTCCCCAAGGACGGCAGTCTAGATCTTTAGGATTAGACATTGGGGCAACCGGAATCAAGTTGATTGAAATTGAAAAAAAAGATGCAGTCTTGCAAATTGTCAATTGGAAGGTTGAGCCTTATGGTCCTGATGAAAAGAGTCAGTCGTTAAAGGCTCTCTTGAGCAATTTGAATTTATCTTCACCCATCGTGAGTGCCATCTCTGGTAAGGGGACGTTGATTCGTTATGTGGACTTGCCCAGCATGTCTCCCAGCGAAGCTCGGCAGTCTTTTCTTCTAGAAATTGACAAATATTTCCCTTTTCCTCAAGACCAAATTTATGTGGATTGCTTTATCGTGGACAATCGACGTTCTGATAAGAAAATGACTGTTCTCGTCGCTGCTGCAAAAAAAGACTTGATTGATCAGAAAGTCCAGATTTTTACAGAGCTGGGGATCTCCATCAAAGCATTGACTCTCAACTCTGTGGCCATTGATAATGTTTTTTATTTCTTCCCTTCTGTTGAGAAAAAAGACAAAGAACAGGATTCTCCTCAAGAAGGCTCCTTTGCTTACGCAGTCTTGGATATTGGGGAATCTGTTTCAAGCTTGAATATTCTTGTTAACCAGACTCCGGTTTTTACGCGCGATATTTTTGTTGGCGGAGGCGAGATGACGCGTAGCGTGAGCAATAGTTTAGGGATTTCATTGGCAGAGGCTGAAAAATTGAAATGTTCTCCAGGCGAGAAGCTGTCCGAGGTTTCTAGCGCTACTGAGTCAGTTTTGAATCATTTGATTTCTGAGGTGAGATTGTCTTTTGATTATTTTGCGACAGAAAAGAACGCGCATGTTTCGAAAATTTTTTTGACGGGCGGGGCATCTCTTTTTGTAGGGGTGACGGAGGCTTTTGTTCATCAATTTGACATTCCTGTCCATCGATGGAAAATTTCCGAAGTGGTTAAAATTGCTGAAGGGCTTGATGTTGTTGAAATTGATAAGAATTCTGGACAGCTGGCAGTGGCTTTGGGGCTGGCTTTGATGGGGTAGGTGGATGAGGTTTAAAAGTTAAATATGATTGAAATTAATCTTCTCCCTGATTCTTTAAGAAAAAAGCGCAAAAGCGCGATTGTGGATACATCTTTGAATGTCCCTCGAGAGAGAATCATCC
>JANLHA010000002.1 GCA_024653845.1 Candidatus Omnitrophota bacterium
ACCACTTGCCACCGCTTTGACCGTGGCTTGAGCCTGCACTCGCGCAGGTTGAGGCAACTGCCTAGATTCTGTTGTTCGAATCATGGCCTTCGTCGTATCCAAATTGAATCCCCCAGAAAAATATCGACGTTTCAAAACCATTTGCGAAGCTGGATCATAATCTTCCTTGATCATGTCATAGACACCTTGACGCAAAGCGGCCATATACTGATCATAAATTTTCAAACGTACAGATTTGTCATCGACATCAACGCCAGCGACTTTGTTTTTATCAACGTACAATTTCCCTAAAATGCTTTCTTTCAAATTCTCTTTAAACCACGTGGCCAACACCACCGAGTAATAAACTTGGCGGATCTGCGCAAAATTTTTTCCTTCGTTCACTTCGCGCTGAAGTTCAGGAATAATCACTTCTTGAATCACCGAAAGCGAAATGTTGTTAATATCTTCAACCTTTTTCTGTTCAATATTTGTTCCAATACTAGGATTATTAAGATTCTTCTTGAGCGCTAAGAAATCCTCTTCAAGCATCATCTTCAATTTTGCTTCGGCGACAAACGCGCGGTCTTGCTGCTCAAGAATATAAGCTTGTTCTGGCACAACCCAAACCTTATTAAACATATTGACCGGAACATCCGTTGTTCCAAATAGACGGTTGGCTTTGTCATAAACTTTTTGCCAAAACTGTTTCCCAATCGTATCTTGCGGATCAGTCAGTGAAGCTAAAATTTGTTTCAGAAGATAATCTTGCGCGAGCATATCCTTACCCATCTCCGTGATCCCCAAAGCATCCGGCACCATCAAGTCTCTTTCATAGGGAGAAAGGTTGACCCATAGTTGATCATCCGGAACCGTCAATGCGGTGAGAAAATACTTAACTAATTTTTGAGTTTCGGCTTCCAACGCTTCGCCCTCAAGGCCTGAGTCTCCAATATCAATGATGAAATCAAAAGTCATGGGGTCTTCCGGATTGATCGTAACACCTTTGATCACAAGAGGTTGATATGGCGCGCTTAAAGTGATTTTGGTTCCGGGTTGAGGAAGTGCGGTAAGGCCCTGACTCATAACCATGGGTGGGGACATCATCGACGACAAAAATACAAAAGCAATAAAAGACGAAAAAACTCTCATGACTCTCCTGCTCATTTTGAGGAGACAAAAATGCATAGGATTTCCTCCCTCAGACATGTTTTAAAATAAAATATCAAAGGCCAAACTTAGGAATTTTTTAAAAATGGATGATAAAAATGACAGGTATAGACTATATACAAAATAACATATCAAATTTATAAAAGCAAGCTATAGAGCTGGAGCGTGAAAAACATAAGCCTTTATTCTTCAGTGATTTAAGAATGCTGCGGAAAATTCTAAAAGTTACTTTTTGAATTGAATCAGAGAGGGCGCATAATCTTCTGGCTTTTCATATCCCAGAAGATTTAAAAGGGTCGCAGCTACATTGGCCAGGCCTCGTTCAGGCAAACTGGCCATTTCATATTCGCCTTGATATCCCGAATCCACGATGGCAAAAGGCACAGGATTGAGCGAATGGGCAGTACTCACAATTCTTTTCCCATTCTTAACTTTAAACATTTCATCCGCATTGCCATGGTCAGCAAGAACAACCGTAATCCCCTTCAATTCATTGACGACATTGATCAACTTCGCCGTGCAATCATCTGCCGCCTCGACTGAGATAATGATGGCTGGCGGCACGCCAGTATGCCCCACCATGTCTCCGTTAGGAAAATTCAAGCGGCCAAATTTGTATTTTCCACTTTTTAAAAGTTCGATGGTTTTCTCTGTGATTTCATAAGCCTTCATCTTGGGAGCCAACTCATAACGAATCTTGTCTGATGGAATTTCAATATATTTTTCTAAAGACTCGTCCAGATATCCCGAATTGTTCCCATTCCAAAAATACGTCACATGTCCATACTTTTGTGTTTCCGAAATGGCAAATGACGAAATATTCAAAGCGCACATATATTTCCCGACGGGGCGTTCAATCGCCGGAGGATTCACCAAATAATTTTGAGGAATATGCAAATCCCCATCATACTCCATCATTCCAGCAAAAAGAACATGAGGAATTCGTTGACGATGAAACTCCTTAAAATCTTTTTCTTCAAAGGCCTTGGACAACTCGATCGCACGATCTCCACGGAAATTAAAAAACACCACCACATCTCCGTCTTTAATGGTGCCCACGGGTTGGTCGTCTTTTGCAATGACAAATGATTCCAAATATTGATCTGTGATTTTCGGATCTTCTCGATAATACGTCTCAACCGCTTCCTTAGCCGAAGAAAAAAACCGTGCCTCGCCCAAAACATGCGCTTTCCATCCACGCTCAACAATCCCCCAATCGGCATTGTATCGATCCATCGTTGTGATCATTCGTCCCCCACCCGAGGCAATCCGATAATCAAACCCCTCATGACGATTGAGTTCAGCCAACAGCAATTCTGTCTTCTCTATATAATCCAACGCGGACTTTTCATAAACATCTCGACCATCCAAAAGAATATGAAGTCGGACTCGCTTGACTCCTCCACCCGCGCACTTCTTTAAAAGCGCGAAAAGATGTTCAATATGAGCATGAACGTTACCTTCTGACAATAACCCCACAAAATGAAAAGTATGAGAATCTTTTTTAGCCTGAGAAATCAAATTCTCCCACAAAGGAGTTTTGAAAATTGCACCACTTTGGATCGATTGACTCACCAAAGCAGCACCTTGATCAAAAACGCGACCGGCACCCAAAGCATTGTGCCCCACCTCACTATTTCCCATGTCTTCATCACTGGGCATGCCAACGGCTTTTCCATGAGCCTTCAGTGTCGTATACAATTTGCCCTGACAAAGCTTATCCAAACAAGGCGTATTGGCCAAAAAAACGCCATCGCTTTCATCACGCTTCCCTAGCCCCACACCATCAAGGATGACGAGGAGCAAAGGACCCGGCCGACCAGAAAAACCTTTAAGACGTTTCAATTGTAATGACATGCAAAATTCCTAGGAAGAGTTATTACTCTCGCATACCCCGCTCGAGAAATGAAGCCTAATCTGGATACCCTTGATACTTTGGATCAGGCAATCTATGGAAGGCTTCCTTTCTTTTTAGATATTTTATTTACTGAGGATTTTTTAGACTGGGCATATTCGTTGGGCATGTGATATTTGATCCACTCCATAGCAAAACGATTCAACCAATCTTCTTTGGCTTCATCAAATCCAACATCATGCCCTGCCTTTTCACTTTCTAACCACAAATGACGTTCAATTTCCGCAATGACTCTTTTGTCACTCAACAATTTCTCTTGATCAAATTTATAATCGCCCATTTCCACCCCCTTAAGAACTTTCTCATTCTACTGCGTCGCTTGCTGTTTTTTCAAAAAATCGGGATCAAGCCACCAAGGCTTATCAAATGCTGTTTTTTCTTTTTCAGGAGGATAAAATTGATGCAATCCTTCGTTGGTGAAATATTCCCAAAAAAGCTTTTGTAATTGAGTGTCTGCAATCTGAAAAGATTTTTGTTTTTCTTTTTCTTTAAGAAATTGTCGATGCGCGTCCCAAGGTTCGGGACCTAGCTGCTGTAAAACCACCCGTCCTCCATACTTTTCATAAAGAGACTTATTAATCTTCCAAACCTGCACAACCTGCTTAGCCGTCTGCAAGTCAAATTGTGCTTGCATAGATTTTTTATAATTTTCTTCATCCAGCAAAGTCTTGAGTTCTTCTTGATCTTGAGTCAATGCCTTAATTTGCGCTTGAATTTTCTCCTTATCTAATGCCGACCGCCCTTCTTTTTCTAATTCTTTCTTAAACATCTCTATTCCCTGAGACTGCTGATTCAAAAACGCTTCTTTTTGTTGACGCAGGAAGCTCAAGAAAGAATTCAACTCTTCTTCTGTAGGCTGAAGATGATTTTCTTCAATATATTGATCAAAAAGAGCCCCAAGCAATACAAAAGACAATTTTCGCTTGCGGTATTCACTGAGGACATTACTTAATTCGTCCTTAGGAAAGGAGTATTGATATTGTTCTACAAAATTAGCGGGGGGCTCAATTTCGGAAGAAAGGATGTCTTTTCCCAAAACTTTGGCAACAGGTTGGGATGGGGCCTGATCTTTTTTTTCAGCAAATGATGATTGCACGAAGCTAAAAATCATGGCCCCTATCAAAACAAGACCTAAACTGACGTGCTTAGGCAATCGTGACCGTTTTATCCAAGTAAACGTCTTGAATTGCATTGAGAAGTTGAATCCCTTCTTTCATGGGTCGCTGGAAGGCTTTGCGTCCAGAGATCAATCCCATTCCACCTGCACGTTTATTAATAACAGCCGTTTTGATCGCATCTTTGAAATCATTTTCCCCTTCAGCTGCACCACCGGAATTGATCAAACCGATTTTTCCCATGTAACAATTAGCGACTTGATAGCGAGTCAAATCAATGGGATGATCGCTAGAAAGCTTTTCATAGACGAGCTTATGCGTTTTCCCAAACTTGACTGCATTGTATCCACCATTATTCTCAGGTTGTTTTTGCTTGATGATATCGGCTTCGATCGTCACACCCAAATGATTGGCCTGACCAGTCAAATCCGCAGACGTGTGATAATCGACGTTATCTTTTTTAAATCCTGGACTTCGAAGATAACACCAAAGGATCGTGAACAATCCATACTCATGGGCTTCTTTGAAAGCTGCCGTGATTTCTTCGATTTGACGCGTGGATTCGTCAGAACCAAAATAAATGGTAGCTCCGATTCCTGCTGCGCCCATATCATAGCACTGTTTCACCGAAGCAAACAAGCGCTGATCATGTTTGTTGGGATATGTCAAAAGTTCATTGTGGTTGATTTTAACGATGAAAGGGATTTTATGGGCATATTTGCGTGAGCATAATCCTAAAACGCCGAGCGTAGAAGCCACACCATTGCATCCACCTTCGATGGCCAACTTGACAATATTTTCAGGATCAAAATAGATGGGATTGGGAGCAAACGAAGCACCCGCAGAATGTTCAATACCTTGATCGACGGGAAGAATCGAAAGATATCCTGTTCCGCGAAGTCGGCCGTGATTGTAAAGCCAGTTGAGATGTTTCAAAACGTTATTAGGACGATCCGAATTGATAAAAATCTGATCAACAAAATCCGGGGTAGGTAACGTAAGGTCTTCTTTAGAAATCGTTGTACATTTGTGCTCTAATAGCAATTTGGCTTCACTTCCAAGAACATCTGCGACTTTACTCATGGCTTCTTGACTCCTTTACTTGTTGACGATTATTTCAAAATGATTTTTGAGATGCGAGAGTTGGGTAGCTCCTGAGCGAACTCTGAGGCCCGTCAACAATCTGCATTTCGATTCTAGAGGAGACGGGACGATTGTGAGCGAAGGAGTTATCCAACCCTCGAAAATTTATAAATTTTTTCTATTATATTGCTTCAGAAAATAAAGTCCAGCATAAATTTTAGGATCCACAAGGCAACCTTCTTTTTGTTTCTTAAGGATCCACGTGTCTACCTGATTAAGGGGGATCTCGTGAACTTTAATATTTTCTGTATGATCTCCCCCTCCTTGACTTATTTTCTGCAGACCCGATGCTCTGAAAACGGTCATTTTATCAGAAGATGATCCTCCTGATGTTGGGCCTTCAATCAATTTCACCATCTGTTGTGCACGATAACCGGTTTCTTCCAAAAGCTCTCGCTTGGCGGCCATCATCAATGACTCTCGTTTTGAAACACATTGATCATTGGCCAACCCCGCAGGGAACTCAATGACCGCTGACTGAACGGGTTCTCGATGCTGTTCAACAAGAAGCACTTTTCTCTCATCCGTCATCGCAACGATGATCACAATTCCAGTGCAATTATTTCGCTGAACAAATTCCCAAGAACCTCGCTTAAGCAGCCGAAGAAATTTTCCTTCTTTAAGAATTTTAAGAATCCCCGATGAACGTTTGGTTTGCCTTTTGGTCATTTATCGATAAATCCCGCTTTGGATATTTGCCCTTTTATGTGTCGGGATCACCGCTTGAACATAATCCAAACGAACCAATCCTTCCGAACGCTTTCCTTCAAAACTGTCAGTATGAACAACTAAAAACGCTATCCCTTTGACATCACGAAATCCAACGATGTCCACATCTTGAATAACTGTGGTTCCCCCATTTACCCCTGATACATAAATATCATAATTCGTATCGGGATTTAGACCAAGAATATTGGGCTCAGCAAAAACAACCTGAACTGGACCGAATATCAAAAAGGCAATGAAAAGAAAGCGTGTCATTCTCATCGTGACCTCCTTTAGGACGGTCGAACTCGCGTGCGTCCCATCTTGATGGTTCCCACTTCCATTTCACATTCGAGATGTTCAAATTGCCCGGCCTCAACGGAAGGGATATTAACCGCAACTTCCGCCCATGTTCCAGGCTCAATCTCTCCAGGGTACTCAAACTCTGATGTTCCTAATGAGCGTCGCCATTGATCATAATTTTGCACAGGGCCTTGCACATAATTTTTGCCCCAACGCATTTTTACCTTAATATTCCCGTACGTAGCGGCACTGGGATTTCCGATATTAAGAGTTAAAAGATAACCTTTTTCAGTTTTATCCATTTTCTGGATCGAAAGGAGAATCGTTCCCACATTCGATTCAATTTTGACAGATTCTCGAGAGACGGGATTGAGAATCACCACCTTATCTGTCACAAGCTGCATTTTTTTATCAACGCTCTCCAACATATTTTTAGAAAAATCAGCAAAAACCGGGCGGAATTTCTCCAAATAATCTTCGATATTTGTCAAACGAGCCTCTAAATTGGCGAGTCGAACTTCCAAATCTTGTTGAGACTGAGCTTCTCCTTGATTTTGATTAAAAACAAGAAGTGCTGTTAAGAAAATAAAAAATCCACTTATTAAGACCACACGTAATTTCATGCAAGCCTCCTTTTTATAATGCCAATTCCTTCTCAACTTCTTTGACCAATGGCGCAATCGTCTTTTCAGAGAAATCAAAATTGATTCCCGCCGCCGTAAACAATTCTGGAAGCGGACGTGACCGCCCCATGGCCAATCCTCGTCGGTAATTTTCTACAGCCTGGTGCAAATCCTGACGGCTCTTCAACCACACTTGCAAGGCTCCCAGCTGTGCAATCCCATACTCAATATAATAAAATGGAACTTCGAAGATGTGTAGCTGACGATGCCACAAGCTTTTCTTAAATTCCTGCAATCCATCCCAATCCAAAAACTTTCCACCAAAACGATCATAAATTTCGAACCAAATCTTCTCACGTTCTTCTCGCGAATGAGAAGGATGTTCATAAATCCAATGCTGAAACGCATCGATGGTGGCAACCCACCCCAAAATATAAATGATGCTTTCCAAATGATTTTCAGTGGAACGCTTAAAATCTTCCTCACTATAAAAAACATTCAAGTGAGGATCACCCAAAAGCTCCATACTCATCGACGCCACTTCGCAAAATTCCATCGGCGCATGACGATAGTGATGAATGGGCTGCCCTGCACAGGCGAGGGCATGAAAAGCATGGCCTCCCTCGTGCAAAAGTGTACGGACATCATCATCCACACCCACGGCATTCATAAAAATGAAGGGTTTTCTGGCCTCATCGAGGGTGTTCTGATATCCTCCCGGCGCCTTACCAGGCCGGCTTTCCAAATCAAGCAATCCCAGGTCAGACATCTCTCGAAATTCTGTTCCAAAACTTGGGTGAATTTTCTTAAAGATTTCTTCAACTCCCGAAATGAGTTGTTCCACTTTTTCAAAAGGCTTTAAAGGTGCGCGCCCTAACGGATCAACCTGCATATCCCATGGTTTTAATTTTTCGAGTTTCATCTGAGCACGACGACGTTCTAAAATCTTTTTCCAAACCGGCGTCACATGTTTCTCAATAGCTTGATGATATTGTTTGCAATCTTGCGGCGTGTAATCGAATCTCTGGTAAGCACGGAATTGATATTCCATATAATTTCGGCATCCAGCTTGTTGAGCAATTTTGTGACGCAATTGCAACATCTTGTCAAAAATCTCATCCAGTCGGTCACGCTCTTGAATGCGCCGCTCTGCTGTAGCCCGCCATGCCGATTCTCGTAAAACCCGATCCGGCTCTTGCAGAAACTTTCCCATCTCCGGAAGGGTGCGATTCTTCCCTTGAAATTCAACGGTCATCGCCCCACAAATGGTCTGATATTCTTGAGACAACAATTGGACTTGTGTCATCAATGGCACATTTTCTTCTCGAAACAATTCGATTTCAGAGCGAATTTCACGATCATAAACTTCATAACGGTGATCGGTGACAGGAAATTGCTTGCGTAGTTCGAGATATTTTTTATTGAGCTGATCATTGAGTGGCTGAATCGCAGGAACAACGGTTTCAATAAATTTTTTATATTCATTGGCAAATTCTTGATTGTCGGTCTGGCAGGTCATCCGAATATAAATGGCATCTCCGGCTTGATCAACAGACGCTTCCATTTCAGAACGGTCCAAGATCCACTGCTCTAATTCTTTAGCGCTTTTAACGTCTCGATGAATCAGCCCTTGGTAAAGGTCCACCACCGTCTGAGAATTGGTCAAATCGACTTCTGGCGGAACAAAATGACGCGGTTCATAAACCGGCAATTGATCAAAGTTGAGTTTGGACATCGATTTCTCCTTCGAAAATTTCCTTGACAACTCCAACGTTTCTATTATAATTTCGCCTCTGAGGCAATGAGAGTGTTTATTATAACTTCAAGGAGTCAGAAATGCCAAGAGCATGTTTAATTTGTGGGAAAGCCCCCATTTCGGGTCGAAAATATAAAAGACGCGGTATGATCAAACGCAAAGGCGGCGCGGGTGCTAAGATTGTAGGAAATACGCTCCGTACATTTCGTCCTAACCTTCAACGGATCAAAATCCTCTTCAAAGGTGTTGTTCAACGCGCTTCCGTTTGTGTCAAATGCATCAAATCCGGAAAAATCGTTAAAGCCTAAATTTTGATATCTCGTAATTTCAATTGGACGATCGGGTCTTTATTCCAATCATCGATTCCGACCTCATAAGCCAAATCAACTTTTTGTCCCAGAGATAAAAATTCGCGGTATTTTCCCATTCCAAAGCCGACAACTTGGACCGTGATCTTTCCGTCCGTGACCCAAAACTTCAATGTGTCTTTCCCGAGAACAGCCGGTTGACTTTTTAAGGTCAATTGCCGCGAACAAAAAACCGGAATGGAGTTGCCTTCTCCATACGGCTCCAAATGATTGATCAGCTTGGCGAATTCCAAATTGATACGATGCAATGGAACATCACTGTCAATATCCAATCGAGGTGTGAGATGATGCGCCTCAAGAATGCGTTCGGCAAACTCGTTGATTTGTTGACGGAATTGATCGATATTTTCTTCGCGAATTCTCAACCCCGCAGCCAATTTGTGTCCCCCAAAATTTTCTAAAATCTCCCCGCAGTGAGTTAACGCTTCGTGCAGATGAAATCCATCAATTGATCTCGCGGAAGCGGTTCCGATTCCATCTTCAACAGAAATGACAATCGTTGGACGATAATATTTTTCGGTCACATGAGAAGCCACAATCCCCAACACTCCCTTGTGCCATCCTGCCTTGCTCAAAACAATCACTTTATGGTCTTTGAAATTCACTTCTCGTTCAATGATCTCTTTCGCTTCTTCAATGATGCTCCGCTGCAACTTTTGACGCTGCGTATTTAAACTGTCCATGGCTTTGGCCAATTCATACGCTTCTTGATGATCTTCGCTCAAAAAAAGATCCAAAGCACGCTGGGCGGTATCCATTCTTCCCATGGCATTGATACGTGGGCCTAAAATGAATCCAATAAAATGCGGTTTGATTTCTTTTCCTTTAATTTTGGCGACGTCGAGCAGAGCTCCCAATCCTTTGCGGGTCGTCAAACCAATTTGAGGAAGCCCAATTTTGACAAAAATCCGGTTTTCTCCTCGCAAAGGAACAACGTCAGCAATCGTTCCCAAAGCTACAAGGCCCCAATCCTCAGCAATCATTTCTCCTAAAAGAGCTTGAGTGAATTTGGCCACCATCCCGACGGACGCAAGATGTTTAAATGGATACCGGCAATCAGATCGCTTAGGATCAATCACCGCCAGCGCCGGCGGCAGACCTTCGGCCGAGGGTTCATGGTGATCTAGAATGATCACATCGATTCCTAACGTATTAAGTTGGGCCACTTCTTCAAAAGCGGTGATACCACAATCCACCGCCACAACCAGAGTCGCTCCTCTAACTTTCGCAATCTCACCAATTCGATCATTCATCCCATAACCATCTTGCATCCGATGAGGGATATGATTGGTCACCTGCAAACCAAAACGTTTCAACGTATGATGCATCAAGGCGGAAGACGTCACCCCGTCGACGTCATAATCGCCAAAAATCAAAACCTTCTCATGGTTCTCTTTGGCTCGATGAAGACGAGC
>JANLHA010000008.1 GCA_024653845.1 Candidatus Omnitrophota bacterium
TGGAGCCAACCGAGGGGCGAGTGGGATTGATGGCACTATCGCGAGTGCGATAGGATTTCAAAAAGGCCTCCAAGCGCCAGTCACATTGGTCATTGGAGATTTGGCATTTTTGCACGACTTGAATTCTTTGAGTTTGCTCCAATCCGTTAATCATCCATTTGTGATTGTCCTTGTCAATAACAATGGGGGCGGGATTTTTTCATTTTTACCCATCGGACAATTCCCTCAAACTTTTGAAAAATACTTTGGAACTCCACACGATCTCAATTTAGCAAAACTTGTTCAGGGATTTGGATTGTCCTATTTTTCTCCACAATCTTTGACAGATTTTAAGAAACTTTATCAGAAAGCAATCACTCAAAAAGTGTGTGCGGTGATTGAAGTCAAAACAGATCGCACAAAAAATTATCAAATTCAGAAAGAGTTAGAAAGATTTCTTCTCGATGCTCACTCCTAACATTCATATCAACGATGAATTTCAAAAATGCTTTGATCTTCTCGAGACAACCCCAAAAAATATTTTCCTCACTGGAAAAGCAGGAACCGGAAAGTCAACATTCTTACAATATTTTCGCAGTCGGACTCATAAAAAGACCGTTGTTTTAGCTCCGACGGGGGTGGCAGCCCTCAACGTCAAAGGTCAAACGATTCATTCTTTTTTCAATTTTCGACCCGATATCACTCTGGAAACCGTGCCCGAGGTGCGATTCCCATCCAAATATAAAAAAATTTACCGACGCCTTGAAATGATCATCATTGATGAAGTTTCCATGGTGCGTGCGGATCTCCTGGATTGCATCGATGCGTTTTTGCGGCTACATGGACCAGACTCCAAAAAACCTTTTGGCGGCATTCAAATGATTTTCATTGGGGATCTTTATCAGCTTCCACCTGTGGTGCGTCCTGATGAGACAAAAATTTTTCGTACCGTTTATCCTTCGCCATACTTTTTTTCTGCCCGAGTGCTTCAGGAATACCTTTTGGATGTCGTTGAGTTTGAAACTCCTTATCGTCAACAAGATGAACAGTTCCTGGAAATTCTTAATCGAATCAGAACCAATCAATTGGAGCAGCATCATTTGGTGACATTGAACAGTCGCTATCAGGCCAATATGACACCGCCTGAAAATGAAATGTACATTTATTTGACGACGACCAATAAACTCGCTGACAAAATCAACAACGAATGCTTAAATAACTTGAAAGAAGAACTTTTTACCTATGAAGGAAGCATCGATGGTGATTTTGATTCTAAAAATCTTCCCAATCATCAAAACTTGGATTTGAAAATTGGCGCACAAGTGATGCTGCTGAATAATGATTCTGACAATCGCTGGATCAATGGCAGCATCGGCAAAGTTGTAGATTTTCTAGATGTGGGTTACCGCAATATGGTGGTGCAAGTAGAATTGACCGATGGAAAAAAGGTTGAAGTGGAACCGTTCACCTGGGAAATTTTCAAATTTTATTATAACGAGGATACCGAGGCGGTGGATTCGCAGGTGGTCGGATCATTTCGTCAATTTCCCATCAAGCTCGCCTGGGCAGTCACGATTCATAAATCACAGGGAAAAACATTCGACCGCGTTTTGATCGACTTAGGTAATGGTGCCTTTTGTCATGGACAACTTTATGTTGCGTTGAGCCGCTGCCGAACCCTTGAAGGAATCATGCTCAAGCGACCTGTTTATACGCGCGATGTCTTGGTTGACCCCACCATTCCAAAATTTTTTCTGGAATCTCAATATCGTCAAGCCGATTCTTCATTACCCTTGGAAGCTCGCCAAGCTCTGATTGCTCAAGCCATTGCCAAGCAACAGGAAATTGAAATCACCTATCTCAAAGAAAATCTTCAAAGAGCCAAACGCAGAATCATTCCTAAGGCGATCCGCTCCATTGAATATAAAGGAGAAAAGGGACTGGGCGTTGAAGCTTTTTGCATCGAACGCCAGGCGCACTGGATTTTTCGGCTGAATTGCATTGTGGAAATTGGAATCAACTGCGATTCTTCTTGAAGAACTTTTGCATCCCATTTCTTTTGTGCTAAACTACTGCCCGCAATAGATATTCAAAATTTTATTAACGAGGTTTGATTTATGAAAACTTCAATCCATTGGAAAATTGCCGGAAAATTTCAAGACGTCCTTTATCATAAAGCTGAGGGAATCGCGAAAATCACGATCAATCGTCCACAAGTTCGTAATGCTTTCCGTCCTTTGACAGTTGTAGAAATGTCGCAAGCATTGAATGACGCGCGCGATGATGAAAAAATTGGTGTCATCATTTTGACTGGAGAAGGGAAGGAAGCTTTTTGTTCTGGGGGAGATCAAAAAATTCGAGGCGATGCGGGATATAAAGATG
>JANLHA010000009.1 GCA_024653845.1 Candidatus Omnitrophota bacterium
TATCTTTAGAGGGAGTCGGGTGACCCAAAGCTGACCCAATTTATAGAGAAGGTATTTAAACATGTTTTAAGGTCAAAGGATCGCATCAAGACAAACCGCGTGAAAGAGGAACATCCTCATCTTCATCGAAATACTTGTTCAAAACATTTTGCTGCGTTGATGAAAAAAATTTCTGATCTAAAGGATGTTGCGCATTCTGCCCTAAAATGAGCCGAGCAATATCCAGCGCGGCATACGGCCTGCTGTTTTCATAAGCCGCTTTTCTCATGGCGGCCAATCGCTCTGGAGACTTGAGCAACAACTCAATTTCTTCGCCGATATCATCAGTCTTATCGATACGGATGGCAATTCCAGCTTTGAGTAAGAAGTCAGCGTTGCGAGTTTCTTGGCCAGGGATCGGGTTGACAATCACCATGGGCAACCCTTTAGTTAAAGACTCGCTCGTGGTCATTCCACCTGGCTTGGTGACAATCATCGTCGAGATTTCCATCAACTCATCCACATTATTAGCATACTCGTAAAACAAAATTTTCTTCTCAGTCTGTTGTTCTTTTCTCTCTAACCATTTGATGAGCTTTTTATTTGTTCCGGTGAGGACAACCATCTGCAAGTGTTCTGGCATTTTGATCAATGCCCTGACCACATCTTTGATAGGACCCAATCCTTGCCCACCCCCCATGATCAAAATGATGGGCAGAGATAGATCCAATCCTAAACCCCGCGCAATCGCCTCTTTATCAAGTTGAGCCGCAAATTTAGGACGAATCGGAATGCCATAAACTCTCACTGATTCCGCGGGCGCGCCTTTCATGATCAACCGCTCTCTCGCTTCTTCCGACGGGACAATATAATAATCTACTCCCTCATTAATCCAGTAGGCATGTGGAGCGTAATCCGTCAAAACGCCAACCAGCTTGAAGTTCAGCCCTTTTTCTCTTTTATAATCCGCAACCATCCCGCAAGGGAAAGCTTGAGTGCAGACAATCGTATCCGGATCATACTTCTGAAACAGCTTCTCAATTTTGGCGTGACTGGTCTTATGAAGAAAATTTTTGATCGACATGGAATTTTTGACAACTTTGGGATTGTCATAAAGATAGTCCCAGACTTTAGGCGTAGTCTTGATGACACTCATGTACGCGCGATTGACAACTTTTTCAAGAATGGGATACGTATAACCAAATCCATTGACGGTAGGAGCTTCAATATTCGGATCGAGTTCTTTAAGCGAACGTTGAATGGCCAAGGTCGCCTGGCGATGGCCTGAAACCTTGGTGATATACATCAAAAGGACTCTTCTTTTTGCAGGTGTCATTCTTATCCAATTACAGCCAAAGGATCTCCCACCTTGGCTTCTTTCCCAACATCAACAAGAATCTGTTGAATCACTCCAGAAGATGGCGTGGGAACATTGAATGTGGCCTTATCCGTTACAAGCTCAACCACATCTTGCTCTTCCTGAACGCAATCACCGGCCTTGACATGCCAATGAGCAACAATGACTTTTTTAATACCTTCTCCTAATTCTGGAACAGTAACGTAGTTCATCAGTTTCGATTGAATTCCAAACAAAAAGCTTGAACAAACTTTTCTTTAACAGCAACCATTTCGACTTTTTTGCCTAACAGTTTTTCCAAAGACACCATCTGCACATCCAGCCCACAAGGCTTGATCAAAGAAAAAAGATTCAAATCCGTATTGATATTCAAGGCCAAACCATGAAAGGTGACCCATTTTTTGACAGCCACACCCACCGACATGATCTTATGGTCCCCAACCCAGACACCGGTCTTGCCCGGATTTCTATCAGCCACTATATCAAATCCCTTCAAGAAATCAATGGCAACCTGTTCCAATTTCGAAAGATACTCTTTCAAATCTTTTTGATAATTTCGCAAATCCAGAATCGGATAAACGACCAGCTGCCCTGGGCTATGCAACGTAACCTCTCCCCCGCGGTCAATGTGATGGACTTCAACACCACGACGAGCCAACTCGTCTTTTGGAAACAGGATATATCCTTCTTGGGCAAGCCGTCCCAGCGTTAAGACAGACGGGTGCTCACATAAAAGGATTTTTTGCGCTCCTCCCTGAAGAACGTCTTCAACACATTGTTTTTGAAGGGTATAAGCAGCCTGGTAATCGATGAGGCCCAGATCGCGAATGTCCCAATTTTTATTTTTCATTTGTACCAAAAAACAATCCCCGGCTTGGATAGACGGGGATTGTTCCTTCATAAAATATAATTATTTATGGCTCAATACCGCCAGTTTACGGCAAACCGCCTCAGCCATTTCCTGCGTTCCTACAGCGGTTGGGTCATTGCGATCCGCCTTCAAATCATACGTAACGTCCTTGCCTTCCTTGAGCACTTCTTTAACGGCCTGCTCCAAACGATCTGCCGCTTGCACTTCATTCAAATGATGCAGCATCAATACCGCTGAGAGAATCGTGGCCGTTGGATTGACTTTATTTTTCCCCGCATACTTTGGTGCAGAACCATGAACTGGCTCAAACAAGGCACACTGTTCTCCAATGTTGGCACCCGGAGCAATTCCTAACCCGCCAATCAAGCCTGCGCAAAGATCGGAAATGATATCCCCATACAAATTGGGCAAAACCAAAATGTCAAAAATTTCAGGGTTCTGGACAAGCTGCATACATAGATTGTC
>JANLHA010000041.1 GCA_024653845.1 Candidatus Omnitrophota bacterium
CATTTCATGCAAGAATGAGAACACGCATGCTTGAATTCCGTTTTGTGCATAATATTTTTTCAACGTCAACTCATCACGCTCACCCGAAAGATGAGATCCCTCTGCAAGTGATTCATCTTTCGGGTGAGCGTGATGAGTTGACGTTGAAAAAATATTATGCACAAAACGGAATTCAAGCATGCGTGTTCTCATTCTTGCATGAAATGGAAAAAGCTTATGCGTTAGCTGATCTGGTGATCTCTCGGGCAGGGGCCATGGCATTGACTGAGATTGCCAGTTGGGGATTGCCGGTTGTTTTGATTCCCTATCCTCATGCGGGAGGGCATCAGAATGCGAATGCTGAATTTTTTGCTGCTCATCATCCTACTTATGTGATCCGAGAAGAGAATCTCTCGCCGAAGAGTTTTAAGAAAGCCATTGAGACATTGCTGAAAGAGAAGCGGGGAGATTCTCTTTCATTTGCCTCTGAGAAAATATTCAATCCCCAGGCTGCCCAACAGATGGTAAGGGAGATCGAATGTTTAAAATGATCCTCTTGAGAATCTCGAGGATTTTTTTTGCGGCCATTTTTGTTTTGGGAATGATTCCTGTTGCTGATTCACAGGAATGGAAAGAATATCGCACCCAGCATTTTTTAATTTACTATAAAGATACTCCGCAAGATTTCATCCGAACGGTTGAAGATGCTGCCGAACGCTATTATGATGAGATCCTTGATCGACTGGGATTTTCTCGAGAAACCATCTGGACGTTGAAGGATCGCACTAGAATTTATATTTATAGTGATCAGGAGGATTATGTCAATTCGACGGGCCAGGCCGGATGGTCGCATGGTGCGGCGGATGTACGAAATAGAATTATCAAGACATTCCCTTCTTCCAACGGTTTTTTTGATACACTTCTTCCTCACGAGCTGGGGCATATCATTTTTCGAGAATACATTGGCTACAATCTTTTCATTCCTTTATGGTTTGAAGAGGGGATTGCGATGTTCCAGGAGAAGGCCAAGCGGTGGGGAGCGAATAAATCTGTTCATGGGGCTATCAAGAACGGGAAATTCATCCCTTTGACGGATCTTTCTCGTCGAGGACCGACAAAAACTTCTGATGACGAATATGTGAATCTTTATTATACAGAAGCCGCTAGTCTTGTGTATTATATGATTGTGGAGTTCGGTAAATATCGCTTCAATGATCTGTGTCGCAAACTGAAAAATGGGGATCCGTTTGAGGATGCCGTGTTAAAAACATATCGGCGCTTTCAATCGATGGAAGAGTTGAATGAGGCCTGGATGGAATATGTGAAGGAGCATTAGAGAAATGTTGTCAAAGAAATATCATTTCGTTGGGATTGGTGGAATTGGAATGGGCACGTTGGCTTCGTTGATCTTGGCCAAAGGTCAACGGGTCAGTGGTTCGGATATTCAAGAAAGTGCTATGGTGGCTTTGTTACGAGAAAAAGGGGCGAGTATTTTTATTGGCCATGATGAGAAAAATGTTCATGACCCGGATTTCGTGATTTATTCCTCGGCGATTTCGCAAGATAACCCAGAATTGGAATCTGCGAAGAATAAAAACATTCCGATTCTCAGGCGTGCAGAATTGTTGGCTCAATTGATGGACGATCATATCGGTATTACCGTTGCCGGCGCTCACGGGAAAACAACGACGACATCAATGATCTCTTGCCTTTTGATTCAAGCAGGGCTCAAACCCACAACCGCGGTGGGAGGAATCATCTCTGGAGGGGCTTCTTATAATGCCACGTTGGGAGAGGGTCGGTATTTCATTTCGGAAGTTGATGAAAGTGACGGATCTTTTTTGAATTTTCGACCATTTTATTCTGTCATCACAAATGTTGATTTTGAACATGTGGACTATTATCATACATGGGAAAATATTTTAGGCGCTTATCAGGATTTTATTGCGAAGACTCAGCCGGGAGGATGCGTCTTCGTTTGTGGGGATGACATTCGGTTAAAGAAGCTTGTGTCTGAATCGGGAAGAAATTATCTGACATATGGATTTCTTGCCGACAATGACATTGTTGCATCTGAGATCCGCCAGGATGATCATTTTCCTCCTCGAAAATACTCTACAGAATTTCAATGTTTTGTTCGTGGGCGCAAGTTGGGAGAGGTTGGACTTTTTGTCCCAGGCAAACACAATGTTCTTAATGCGTTAGCCACGATAGGGATGGCCCTGCAACTTAACATTGATTTTTCAATTGTTCGGGAGAGTTTGGCTAATTATCGAGGAGTCAACCGTCGATTCCAATGCAAAGGCGAGGTTGATGGCATCGTTGTGATTGATGATTATGGCCATCATCCGACGGAAATTGCTGCAACGTTGCAAGCCGCCCAGAAAGTCAAGAGGGGGCGTTTGATCACAGTCTTTCAGCCGCATCGGTATACGCGCACCCAGCATCTTATGAAAGAGTTTGCAGAAAGTCTTTTAGCCAACGATATTTTGATTGTGACGGACATTTATGCTGCAAGTGAGCCTGCCATTGAAGGCGTTTCATCGAAGGAGCTTTGTGACCGCATTGTGAAACATGGGAAAAAAGATGTTGTCTATCTTTCTAAAGAAAAGATCGTGGAATATTTAACGCAAATTGCAAAACCTGACGACTTGATTCTGACCTTGGGCGCAGGGGATGTGACAAAAATAGGAGATCAGTTGATCGCCGCGCTCAATGTGAAAAAAGCTGATCCTGTGAGGCATTAAGATATGAAGAAAAAAGGTGTGATGCGTATTGGTGTATTGATGGGAGGAATCTCATCGGAAAGAGAAATTTCTTTAAAGTCAGGGAAAGCCGTTGTAGCGGCATTGCAAGAGAAGGGTTATGATGTTGTGGCATTGGATATTCTGACCGCTCAGCAGGATGAGGTTGTGTCCTTGATCAAGAGTGTGGGAATCGATTTGGCTTTCATCACGCTGCATGGAGAGTTTGGAGAAGACGGGAAAATTCAGTCGATTTTGGAAAATATGGGCGTGCCTTATACGGGTTCAGGTGTTGCAGCGAGCCGGATTGCAATGAATAAAATTTTAACTCAAGCCCTTCTTAAAAAACATGGACTTCCTGTCCCGGAATTTCGTATTGTTTCTTGTGAACAGATGTTGACCAGTGAAGTCGGGTGGAATCCTTTAGAAGAATTCCCGGTCGTGGTCAAACCTGCTTGCGAAGGTTCTAGCATTGGGGTGACCATTGTGCAATCTCAAGATGAGCTTGTCGCCGCAATGCAAGAAGCTTTTCAATATGGAGATAATATTTTGGTTGAACAGTATATTCAGGGAAGAGAAATTACGGCGGCGATTTTAGAAAATCAAGTGCTTCCTTTAGTGGAGATCCGTCCTAAAACGGCATTCTTTGACTTTCAGGCCAAATATCAAAAAGGTTTGACCGATTATTTGGTGCCTGCTGAACTTCCAGAAAATGTTGTGACCAAAATCCGAAATGTCGCGTTAGCCGCGTTTAAGTTGATTGGTTGTCGTGATTTTGCGCGGATGGATTTTATTGTGAACTCTCAAGAAGAAGTATTTTTCTTAGAAGCTAATACCATCCCGGGATTCACTGGAACGAGTTTGTTGCCTATGGCAGCACAGCATGCAGGATATGATTTCCCTGCTCTTTGCAGCAAAATTGTGGAATTGACTAAGGTGCGTTCTCAGAAAGAGAATGCGATGGAGTCTGAGATCGAGATTTCCTCGCCAATGAAAGACGGAGTTTGATCGCCATGGCACGACGCTCACAGAAAAAACAAGCTGGTTTGGTTCGTGGGTTTAAAATTTTCTTTATTGGAACGTGTTTTGTCTTTCTCATCGTTTTTCTTTGTAATCAAGCGGTCTCCTTCGTACGGACCTCCGATCTTTTTAGAATCAAGGAAGTTGTCAAGTCCCCATCCATTGCCTTTCTTCAATCTTCAGCCCTTGAACAACTCAAGGGTAAAAGCATTTTCTCTGTGGACCTCCCGCGGCTAGAAAAATTTATCCGTGCTCAGTATCCGCAAATGGATGATTTGCGTGTTTCTCGTCGATTACCTGACAAAATTTATATCACGGCAACCAAGCGAGATCCGTTTGTTTTTGTGAAAACGTCTAGAAAATATATTCTTTTGGACCAGGAAGGAGTTGTCCTAGCTCAGAATCTAGATGCAGACGATCGTTTCCCTAAAATTGAAGGTGTCCCTGTTTCGCAAAATATTCCGGTGGGAAAACCATGGCGTGATCGGAATCTACAAATGGCCTTGACCATATTGCGATATTTTCATGGCCAAAATGTCCTTAAATCTTATTCCATCAGTTCGGTAGATGTTCATAACCTTTCAAAAATTCGTCTCAATATCGGAGATAGTTTAGAAATTTTTATTGATCAGGAACATCTTGCGGACAAATTGAGAAAATTGACCATTCTGCTTTCTCAAGGAAGCGGGAGCATTGATTTTGAAAATGTGACTTATATTGATTTGAGATTTCGCGAACCCATTTTAGGAAAGAAAGCACTATGAAAATCCCAGACCTATTCCCCAGAATCCTTAATGAAAAGTATTTTTGTGGTCTTGATATCGGAGGAGAATCCATCAAGGCGGCGATCCTTGAAATCCAAGAAAATGCCCCACCCAATTTGGTTGGTGTTTATCAAACTCCGACGAAAGGTTTTCAAAATAGTTCTGTAAGTGATTTGTCCGAACTTGCGGAAAGTATCCATTTGACTCTTTCCGAATTGATGAAGAAAACAGGCGTCAAATTGAAAGATGTCTTTTTGGGAATCAATGGGGAGTTGGGGGAACAACGTTTGAGTCAGGCAGTGATCCCTTTGACAGAGAGAGGGAGCAAAATTATTGGGCAGCGGGACATTCAGAAAATTCAGCGACATGCGAGGTTGTTGGGAATCAAGATGGACGAAATTATTCTTCATGATTTCCCGCAATTCTATCGTGTTGATGATGTGAATACCGCTTTGAATCCCGTCGGACTGCATGGTCGAAAATTGGAAATTCAATCTTTGTTGATTGTCATCCGTGACACCCTTTTGAAGAACTTGATCAAAGCGGTTAATCAAGCTGGCTTTGACGTTCGTGAGCCTTTTTATACCAGCTATGCCTCAGCCCATGTTGCGTTAACACGTGAACAAAAGAAGCAGGGATGCCTCTTGCTGGACATGGGAGACCGTTCAACCGTATTTCTCTTCTTCAAAGATGATTCTTTAAAGTATATGAGCAAAATTCCTATCGCGGGTAAACATGTCACGGAAAAGATTGCTGGGCAACTCAATCTCCCCATTGGGTTGGCGGAAGATATCAAGAAATCGTATGCTTTAGCAACGACCGACCCCGAAGTCATGGCCCTTGAGGAAGAAATTTTATTGAAACGAGAAGAAGGATATATGCCTGTTAAAAAAGGGATTATCAATGAAGGAATTCAACCCATCATTGCCCAACTGGTTGCTGAGATTCAGAAAGAATTAAAAATTTCGGGGGTGATTCAGCAATTGCAGGGGGGAATTGTGATGGTCGGCGGAGGAGCCATGTTGCCAGGGTTGCCTGAATGCATTGAGGAAGCGACCCATCTTCCGGTGAGAATTGGAAAAATCCAGATGGAAATGAAACGTTTGCATCATTCTGCCAAATACGCCTCAGCCGTTGGATTGGCTTATATCGGTTTAGAAAAACACGGCCGGACCAAGCCTGCCGTAGAAAAACCTTGGCCTCAGCGCGTCAGTCATAAAATGCGTGAATTGTATCAAGAGTATTTTTAAGACGATCAGTTTTTATGTTTTTGACGGATCAATTGAAAATTGATGTCTTTCAAAAGAGCCCGGACTCGATTGATCCCGCTAAACATAAATAAGAGCCAGAAAGAATTGAGAAGCAGCAGCATGACGATAATGAGGGTGTTGGTCGAAAGTTGCAAGAGGAGTTGTTCGGTCATGTTTTGGGAGGAGACTTGGTTAGAAAGATCGATCAGGTGAATCGCATTGAAAAGAAATACGAAGAAGATGATCACCAGGACAAGTTCAAAGAAAATGATGTAAAAGTGACGCAGCATCCATCGGGCAAAGAAATTATCCCACCGACGGATTTTTGACATAAAATCATTGGGTGGCGACATACGTGGTTTTGCTTGGAATGGTTCAGTCATAGTGAGTAGCCTTACTTGCAATCATAAAGGATTCCCTGGAACTTTCAATTCAAATTTTTTAATATTTCAAGATTTTTTGGACCTTTTCTGTTTTGAGTTCAATGATTCGTGAGATAAAATAAAACCACGATGAAAGTCTGAAGTGATTCTTGAGGAGAGTTGATGCCAAAAAGAATTTTTATTTTCTTAGCGATCTTGTTATGTATCAGTGTGGCCATTGGATGTGGTCGACGCAAGGATGGCGTTCAATTAGAATATGACAAGGAAGGGCAACTGAAAGGCCGCTATACCTATGAAAAAGGTGTTCTTAAGGGAAAATTCTTAGAATATGACAGCAAAGGTAATGTGATTGTTGAGGGGACCATTGATTCGGGAATCCGTGACGAGCGTCGATACACTTATAATCTCAACGGTGGAACCCGGTCCATTGCACATTATCGCAATAATAAGAGAAATGGTCCAACTCAGGAGCTGGATGAATCCGGCGCGGTTGAAGTTGAGGCGTATTACAAGGATGATCAACTGCATGGCCCGATGAAAACGTTCGCGGCCGGAGGAATCCTGGAAAGCGAAAAATATTACGAAAGTAACATGCTGCATGGTCTAGCGAGAGAGTTTAAGGGAGGACAGCTCAAGAGCGAGAAAAATTATGTACAAAATCGTCTCCACGGAATTTCTAAAGAATATTTCAGTAGCGGTAAGGTTCAATTTGAGAAGAATTACAAAGAAGACATGTTGGAGGGAATCACCAAAGAATATGACATGAATGGGCGGTTGATTCATGAGTATGTTTATAATGCCGGTCAGTTGGCTTCTAATAAGGAATTTTATGAGACGGGAATGGTGATGCGAGAAACACTTTTGGAAAACGGAAAAGCGGTCTGGGTCAAAGAGCATTATCCTCGAGGTGGATTGATGCGCGAGAAATTTCTAAAAGAAGGTCATCCGGCTCAGATCAATGAGTATTATGAGAACGGAGTGGTGATGTATCGAAAATATTACGAACGAGGAGCCCTTGTCAGATCCGAAGAGTTTGATATCCAAGGGAATTTCTTGCAGACAAAGAATTACTAGATTATGAAAAAAATTTCGATTGCTGTGATTGGTGGAAGTTTACGCCCGCAAAGTTATACGATGAAGGCCTTGAACATTATTGTTCAAGAATTGCAACGCCACCCCCACGTTGTGATTGAAATGATTGATCCTCGAGATTTGCCATTGAGCTTGGCCCTTCCGGGGAGCCCTTCTCAAGCCTCATTTGAAGAAAGTCTTAAAAAAAGGGTTTCTTCAGCGATGGGCTTCATTCTGGCAACGCCGGAGTATCACGGTAGTTGCAGTAGCATCATCAAGCTGATCATCGAAAATTTTGGTTATCCGTCGGTATTGGAGGGAAAACCGGTCGCTCTTGTGGGTGTTGCGGATGGCCAGATCGGTGCTGTCAAGGCTTTGGAACATCTTCAGAGTACGTGTATTCACATCGGAGCGCTTGTTTTGCCAGGAGCGGTTTCGATTGCACATGTTCAGAATCTTTTTAACGCCCACGGGCATTGCCTTGATAAGGATATTGAGAAACGTTTGCGAGGTCTCGCAAATCATCTGATCCAATATGTTGGAAAACATATCTCTCCTCATGCCGCATTTGAAGAAACTGTCCGAGGAAAAGAATAATGGAGATTTACAATTTGGTCAGTTTTGCCGGAATTTTTATTCTGTTGGCTTTGGCTTGGCTTTTTTCTGCAAACCGTCGGGAAATCAATTGGGCTGTGGTGATTTGGGGTGTTGGGTTACAAATGTTGTTTGCGCTTTTTATTTTTGTCTTTCCGTGGGGGATTAAATTTTTTTATTTTCTCAATGATCTTGTCGTCAAAGTGATGGATTGTTCGATGGCGGGATCAAAATTTGTTTTTGGTCCCTTGGGAGAATCTTCGTCGGGGTTCATCTTAGCCTTCCAGGCGTTTCCTACCATCATTTTCTTTTCGGCGCTCATGGCGATCCTTTATTTCTATAATGTGATTCCGGCGATCATTCGTTTTTTTGCATTTTTGTTCACCCGATTGATGAAGGTTTCCGGAGCGGAGGCGCTTTGCACCGCGAGCAATATTTTTGTTGGAGTGGAATCGGTCCTCACGGTTCGTCCCTTTGTCAAAGATATGACAGCGTCGGAGTTGTGTACCGTTCTAACAGCTGGAATGGCAACGGTGGCTTCAAGCATGTTAGGAGTTTATACTCTGATGCTGCATGATCAATTCCCAATGATTGCTGGACATCTGATTTCTGCATCGTTGATGTCGGCTCCGGCAGCCCTCGTCATTTCAAAAATGCTTTTGCCGGAGTCAGGACAACCCAAGACGTTAGGGGAGAATGTGGAGCTTGTGATCGAGAAAGAGGAGCATCTTTTAGAAGCCATCATTAAGTCCGCTTATACTGGTGTGCAATTGATCGTCGGAATCGTTGCTCTTTTGGTTGCAGTTCTTGGGTTGGTTGCTCTCTTAAACACGATTTTCGTTGCCTTGGGAGCCCAAGTGAATCAATTCTTTCAGATCTCTTTGGATTGGTCATTGAAAGGATTGTTAGGTTACATCTTTTATCCTTTCACGCTCATCTTAGGAATTCCTCCGATGGATGCAAAAATCCTTGCAGGGATCATTGGGGAGCGTTTGGTGGTCACAGAATTAACGTCATATCAGGATTTGGCTTCGGCTTTGTCGCAGGGTATTCTTCAGGACCCGCGTTCCGTTGTGATCGCCACATATGCGTTATGTGGATTTGCCCACGTGGCTTCGATGGCCATTTTCGTCGGAGGCGTTTCCGCGATCGCCCCGTCTCAAACAGGTGTATTGGCAAAGATCGCTTTTCGATCTCTGATCGCGGCGAATTTGGCATGTCTTTTAACAGCTTGTGTGGCCGGAACATTTTTTCTCCAGGGCTCAACCATTTTATCCCTATGAGTGATTCCACTTTTTTTTGTCAAGCCCACCCAGAACGCGTTGCCATTGGATCTTGTTTCCAATGCCAAAAAACGGTTTGCCTAGAGTGCGAGGTTTCTTTCAATGGCAAACGGTATTGTCGGAATTGTGCTGAGCCATTCTTATTCCAAGAAAAGATTCAAAAAAAGCGTAATCCTTTTTTTGCAGCCATTTTAGCTTTTTTCATTCCTGGATTAGGACAAATTTATAATGGACAAGTGGGAAAAGGATTGTGTATTTTCTTGACGTGGTGGCTGATTTTACCGTGGATGTACGGTATTGTTGATGCCTATCAAACGGCTAGGAGGATCGAACAGGGCAAGGTCGTGGTGAATCTTTCAGATTTTGTTCTCACGGGGCTTGTTGTGTTCTTAATGATTTTGTTTGGTCCTTTTTTAATATGGAAAACGTCTCAATATATGTGGAGTTATTTTTCTCGTCGGGTGGAAAATGTTTCTGTACAGGAGCGGTTAACTACAATTTCTAAAGCCATCGAAGCGTATGCTGCCACATACAAAAAATATCCCGTGAATGAAACGGAATTTTATTTTTCTGATCAAAATTACTCGAAGGCTTGGTTTTGTGATGTTGTTATTGATGATTATCAATATTCTTGTCAGTTCACTTCTTCACGCTACAGGATCACGGCAGTTCCTTTAGAATCGTCATCGATGAAAATTCTCTATACTGTGACCAACGGCAGTGTCATCAGTGAACTTCCTTCAGAAGAAGACAATAAACAAAATCAAAGTGATTCACGGGGATATTACGATTCACAGCCTTGATCTTAATGATCGAGGGATTGATCATTCTCCCTTAAGAAGCCATTGAATTGTTATTGTGCCGCCTCAACGTTAATTTCAATGGTCACATCATCGCTGACCATGACCCCACCTTGATCAAGATTTTTATTCCAAGCCACTCCAAAATCCTGACGATTGATGGTTGTTTTCCCCTCAAGAGCAATGACCTGAGTTCCAAAAGGACTAGCGACTGGGCCCTGAATAGTTAGGGGAATTTGGATTTCTTTGGTAACGCCGTGGAGTGAAAGATCCCCTATGATGAGATATTGATCATTTTGTTTTTGGAGCGATTTGCTTTGGAATGTGATTGTGGGATATTTCTCGACGTCGAAAAAGTCAGAATTACGCAAATGAGTATCACGTGTTGGGACGCCGGTATTGATGCTCTTGGCTTGAATCGTGATTTCGGCTTTGGACTGATCTAAATTGTTAGGATCAAAATGAATGGTGCCTTGGTAATCGCTAAAAGAGCCTTTGACGGTGCTGATCATCAAGTGTTTGACGGCAAACCCAACCGAGGAATGGGCTGGGTCAATTTTATAAGTGGCCGCAGAAACTACTGAAGATAAAAGAAAAATCATCAGCATTGTATTTGGGATAAGTTGAAATAGCTTCATGAACGACCTCCTATGTTAAAAAGTTTTTAGACTTTTCATTCTTCAATTTTGACCTATTTTATCGTACAATAAGCCCGCAGTGAAATTTATTATAGATTTTATTTTAAGAAAGGGAAGATCTTGTGTTAGCCATTTCAACATCGTGGAATTATGTGCCCGGAGGGAATTTGCGAGAATGTCTTCAAATGATTCGCGATGCCGGAGGGAAAGCAGTTGAGTTGGGATACCGGATCACGAATGCCGATTTGGATTCGATTTTGCCGATTCTTCAAGAATTTAACCTGGGAGTTGTCAGTTTGCATAATTTTTGTCCTCGTCCGTTTGATTCTTCTAATGAACGTCATCCATCCAATCATTACCGTCTGTCATCTATTCATGAAGAGGAACGGCAAAGAGCGGTTTTTTGGACAAAGAACACCATTGATATGGCGGTTCGTGTAAAGGCCAGCGTGGTGGTGATTCATGCTGGAGTCGTCGACATCCCGGATGACCCCTGTGTTTTTTTGCTCAAAGCTTATAAAGAAGGAAGGGGGAATCTAGAGGACTTTGAAAAATTACGTCAGAAAGTGTTGGCCGCTCGTCGAGCCCAGCGAGGACCTTTTGTGGATGCCGTTATCAAAAGCTTGAAAGAGATTTTGCCCTATGCTGCTCAAAAAAATATCAAGATTGGTTTGGAAACACGATATTATCCGATTGAAATTCCTAACTTCGAAGAGATTGGGGAGTTGCTTGGATTATTTGTTGGCCAAGGATTATTTTATTGGCATGATGTCGGACATGCCGAGGTCAACGGACGTTTAGGAATCCGGCCTCAAGAAGATTACTTGAAACATTATCATGACAAAATCATTGGCTGGCATTTGCATGGCGTCCAGGGAATCAAAGATCACTTAGCACCTTTTCAGGGGGATTTTGATTTGGAAAAAGTTTTGCCATTTGTGAAAGCTGAGCATATCAAGGTGATTGAAGCGTCAAGTGTCGCGACGGTGGAGCAGATGAAGGCGGCAGTGGAAAAATTTAAGAAGATGCAGATATGATTCATTTGTCTGAAGGTTTTAAATCTCACGCAGAAATGCTCAGAAAATCCCGGCGTGATTTTCTTCGCTTAACCTCTCCGGCCTCGCTCGTCCGCCAAAAAACATGGCGGACACCGTGCCCGCTCGGCCTGCGCGATATTCTGCTTAGAGATTTAAAACCTTCAGTTTCAGAAATTAATCTAAATAATTAACATGTCCATCGAAGAACAAACATCCTGGAATTTCACCTCACAAGACAATGACTGTCTAACCGTCTCAGGCCTTAACGATCTGATCCGCGAAGTGGTCAATATGGGTTTCCCTCGATCGATCTGGATCTGTGGGGAAATTCAGGGGTATGACCGTAAC
>JANLHA010000015.1 GCA_024653845.1 Candidatus Omnitrophota bacterium
GATCTTCTGCGACAAGTCGCCCTTGGCCACGGCCGTCGTAACCTTTGCAATATTCCGCACCTGATCCGTTAAGTTTCCCGCCAAAACGTTGACGTTGTCCGTCAAATCTTTCCATGTACCTGAAACTCCCTTGACGTCCGCCTGACCTCCCAACTTTCCTTCGGTACCGACTTCCTTCGCCACACGGGTGACCTCCGCCGCAAACGAATTCAGCTGGTCCACCATCGTGTTGATCGTGTTTTTCAACTCCGAGATTTCACCTTTCGCATCGACGGTGATTTTCTGCGACAAGTCACCCTTCGCAACAGCCGTCGTAACCTTGGCAATATTTCGCACCTGATCCGTTAAGTTTCCCGCCAAAACGTTGACGTTATCCGTCAAATCTTTCCACGTACCCGAAACTCCCTTGACGTCTGCCTGACCTCCAAGTTTTCCTTCCAACCCGACCTCTTTCGCCACACGAGAAACTTCCGACGAGAAAAATCCCAACTGATCCAACATCGAGTTGACAATCATCCCAATCTTTAAATATTCACCCTTGAGAGGACGATCATCAATTTCAAGTGGCATTTTTTGTGACAAGTCGCCCTTGGCAACGGAAGTGATGACACGGGCAAATTCATTGGTCGGATGCACAAGATTCGAGATCAGAGAATTGATCGATTCCATGCCAATGGCCCAACCGCCTCTTACCGGCCCGATCGAAGCCCGCTCGGTCAGCTTTCCTTCTTGCCCGACGATCGTAGAGACCCGGGTGAATTCCTTAATCATGTTTTCATTTAACTCAAGAATGTCATTGAGGACCTCACTGATTTCACTGGTGATCCCATCTCCTTCACTAGGAAAACGAACAGAAAAATTTCCTTGCCTTACCGCCTTGGCCACATGCAGAATCTTTCGTAAATCATCTTTTCGAGAAGGCAAACGGTTTCCATTCCCGCCTTCATTCGTAGGCCGTCCATCTGCGGCTGTCAACAATTTATCGCTAGGCAAATTGACGTTATCTAAGATAGAGGAAGATTTCATTTCTTTTCTCCGTTTAAGAAGTTAAAGGGAAACTCAAATGTAAATATTCTGTCGGGCTTTATCGTAAATAATAAAAAGGAAGGATCTTTGAAGAAATCGAAAGAAAATTGAGAGATTCGTTTGGGCATGTCCATTTGGACTTAAAAAGGATTAATTTACTGTTTCTCCTTATATTCCAAAAGACATTAGAAACTGCTTAGAATAAGATTAAAAATCTCTAATATTTGTGCGGGACTGGATGAAAATTATCCAAAAGTGAAAGCATACACCTCAATGCCCTCATTCTGAAATTCCAGACGAAGAAGATGGGATCCCACCTTCCCTTTAAAATCAACAAGATGGTAAAGTCGCTCTTGATCCAAGATCACTTGGCCATCTTTCACATCAACTCCGGCCATGGCATTTTCAACAACTTCCCCATCGATCAAGACTCTCATCATATCGCCTAAAGCATGAGGACGAATAACAAGGAAAACTTTGTCAGCTTGAAAACGTATTTCTAGCGCAGCTCCTTTTTGAGCTCTGGCAAATTCTTCTAAAACTTCCCAAGCCCCTTGATAAGCAAAATGATCTTGAGGAATCGAATCTGAGGAAGTAAAAACTTGCGGAACTTTTATAGCTTTCTCGTTTGAAGCAAAGCGTTCCATTCGATCCACGCCCAGATATGTTTCTGGCGTCCGCTGATATCTTGGTGTTTGATCCTCTAGAAGATTAGCATCCACATCAAGGACATTTCCTGCCTCGCGCAAGAGCTGCCGGATTGCCTGTTCCATCTCAGCATAAGCGCCTTCGCCAAAATGCGTTTTGCGAATATGCCCATTGACATCGATCAAATATTCCGCCGGCCAATAACGATTGCGATAAGATCTCCACGTCCTATAATCGTTATCTTGCGCGACCGGATAATGAATCTTAAATTGTCCGAGAGCTTGCTCGACATTCTTCGTTTCTTTCTCAAAAGAGAATTCTGGAGTATGAACGCCCACCACAACAAAATTTCTATCTTTATATTTTTCATACCATCCTGTGACATATGGCAATGTCCGCACACAATTGATGCAACTGTACGTCCAAAAGTCCACCAACACAACTTTACCTTTTAAATCAGCCATCGTCAGAGGTATAGACGTATTAAGCCACCTCTCGATCCCTGTAAATTCCGGAGCGATACCTAAGTCAGGAAGGATTTCGGAATTTTCTTGAGGTAGTGTTGGCCTTGGAATATCTTTTTCTCCTCGAAGAGCTGAAAGCTCTTGAGCGACTTTCTCATTATTTTCAATATTACTTAAAAAATTTCCGTATGAGGGAAACACGTTAAGGATTTTGACCTGAATATTCTTGTCATAATTTGTGTAAATGAGAATAGCTGCAAAAATCATCGCAATCCCAAACACTTGCTGAATGCGTCCCGTATATTTCGTGAGTCGTCGCATCCGATCAAAAAATACGGATCCGGTCAAAGAAAAGAAAAAAAGCGGAATTCCCAAACCAATAACATAAGCGAGCGTAACAAGAATCACTTTGACGTCGACCGCCTGTGTCGCTGCGAGTGTCGCGATTGTTGCCAATATCGGACCCGCACATGGCGCCCAAACCAAACCAATGGAAAATCCGGTCACGTATCCAGTAAAAAAACCTGTTCCCTGCTTTTGAAATCGATTTTGCAAAGGACCCAAAAGACGATTGATCCCATTCTCGAATGTTGTTCCCAACGAGGGAATGACCATCGACAATCCCAAAAGGACGATGATAACAACCGCCACCAAACGAAAGAGGTTGGGATCGACACCTAGAATTTTTTCAAGATAAGAGATAGAAAGCGTGAAGATCGTAAAACTCGTGATAACTCCGGCGGTAATTCCCAAAGGCCTTCGTTTTCCACCACCACTGGAGGCCGACAAAACAATGGGCAACAACGGCCAAATGCAAGGGGCAAGAATCGTTACAAACCCCGCTAGAAAAGCAAACCCAAGTAAAATGATCATGGTTACCCCTCTTATATTCTGTTATGCTTATTTTTTCTCAAATAATTTTTTATACTGACCATAACCTTCTTTTTCCAAATCTTCCTTAGGAATAAACCTCAACGACGCTGAATTCATGCAATAACGCAGTCCCGTTGACGCAGGGCCATCCTCAAAAACATGACCCAAATGAGAATCCCCATGCTTGCTACGAACTTCCGTGCGTTCCACAAATAATTTTTTATCCTTCTTCTCTATAATATTGCCAGGTTCAAGCGGCTTGTCAAAACTTGGCCATCCTGTTCCTGAATCGTATTTGTCTTTAGAACTAAAAAGCGGTTCCCCTGAAGCGACATCTACATAAATCCCTTCACGATGGTTGTCCCAGTATTCATTTCGAAACGCGGGCTCCGTTCCCTCCTCCTGAGTCACATGATATTGAAGAGGTGTCAATTTATTCTTAATAACTTCCTCAGGAGGCTTTGTATAATTTGGGAAATTTACCGACGAAGAAGATCCCTTTCTTGGCAAAGGACATATATTTTTGATATCGCCCCATTTTTCTTTCACAAAAGCTTCACGTCCAGAGCCGGCACGATATTGCTTATAGTGAACAGGCTGTTTTTCAGAATAATCTTGGTGATACTCTTCTGCCGGATAAAACTTCGAAGCTTTCAAAATTTGGGTCGCAATGGGCTTGCTGAAATTTCCACTCGCCTGAAGCTTAGCCTTGGAATCCTCTGAGATACGTTTTTGTTCATCGTTAAGATAAAAAATCGCCGTGTGATATTGCGAACCTCGATCGGCAAATTGCCCGCTGGTATCCGTCGGATCAATGTCTCGCCAAAAAACATTCAAAACGTCTTCGTAAGAAATTTGAGAAGGATCAAATGTCACCTCAACCGCTTCATAATGGCCAGTCCTCCCTGAGGACACTTGCTCATAGGTTGGATTTTCACCCTTTCCACCCGTATATCCGGAAACTGCGCTAATGACCCCAGGAACATCTTTAAAAACAGATTCTGTGCACCAAAAACATCCTCCAGCCACAATGGCTTTTTCTTGTTTCATGGTTTCCTCCTTCTCTTGTGCACAACCCAAAATCGCAAAATTAAAAATCATCCCAACAGAGAGAATCAAATTGATCAATTTTCTCATCATGACCTCCTTGCCGATCATCAACGATTTAATATCAAATAGATAAAAAATCAACGAATCAGGGCAATCATAACATAAAATCATCTTAAAGAAATTCAAGAAATTGAAAATTTCAGGAAGGGTAACATTCTTTTACTCAATGGGCAGTCCTGCTTCTTTCCACTCTTTGATTCCGCCTTCATAAGCTCGCGCATTGAATCCTGCGGCAGACAATTTTTCAGCGGCTCTGCGAGAAGCACTGCATTCGTAATGGGCACAATACGTGATCACTTCTCTGTTTTTATCCAGTTCGCCCAAACGTTGATCCAGTTCATCGACGGGAATTTTCATGGATCCTTTGATAAATCCAAAATTGTAATATTCAGGTTTGAGAACATTCACCAATTGGATAAGTTCGTTTCCTTCAATTTTCTCAATGAGTTCATCTTTGCTAATTGTTTTCACTTGGGATGGGTTTTTGACCTGAGCCATGGAATTTTCCTCCTTAATCTCTTCGACAACTTTATCTTTTTCGGATTTGTACATCACCGCATAGCCTTCATTTTCAGAACGGTTCAAATCTTTCTGAATTTCCTTGTCAGTATTTTCCGTCTTCAAATCTTTAGAATTTGTCATAAAATAATTATAAAGTTTTAATGATTAGCTAAAGATTAGAAGAAGATTAGAAGTTAGGGGAAGAATCTTTCCCCCAGCCTCCGCCAAGGGCTTTGATGAGTTGGGCAACAGCGATGAGCTCTTCAGACTGGATTTCGATAGCATCACGCTCCGCTTGCAGACGAGATCGCTCTGAATCAATGACCTCTAAAAAACTCACCAGCCCTTCTTTGTAGCGTTGGATCGAAATTTCTGCAGCCTTGCTGGTCGTCTCTAGAAGTTTTTGTTGTGCGACAGACTGTTCTTTGCGCAGGCGAATATCGGCGAGCGAGTTTTCAACTTCGCTAAAAGCGGTCAAGATTCGCTTACGATATTCGGCTAACGATTTTTGGTAATCGGCTTCTTCGGCCTTGAGCTCCGCATTCAAACGCCCGCCGTTAAAGAGTGGGATTTTTACCGACGGACCAATCGACCATTCACGACTGGCCCATTGAAAAAGATCTTCCGCCTCAATGCTGGCATATCCTCCACTTCCGGTGAGCGTAACAGATGGGAAAAATGAAGCCTGAGCGATTCCAACGCGTTCATTGGCTGCCGCAATGAGCCTTTCCGCTTCGATCACATCCGGACGATTCTTAAGGACGTCTGAAGGGATCCCAACAGGAATAAGCGGAACAGATGTTTTCAGCGGTGCATGCTCAAATGTAAAATCAGTTGCGGCTTGGCCGCACAGCACTGCCAGTGCATTGACCAGATTTTCTCGTCGACGTTTCGCATCAACCCAATCAGCTTGCGCCTGAGCCAATTGCGTCTGGGCTTGATAAAATGTCAACTCACTATTCATCCCTTGCTGGTATCTTAAATTAAGCATATCGACAGCCCTTTGTCGCAAGTCGACAGCCGCGATCAACGCATCAATCTCGGTATCTAACGCACTGATGGCAAAATACGTTTTGGCCACATCGACGGTGAGTGTCAAAAGAACCGTTCGATAAGCTGCCGCTTCGGCTTGATACTCTGCGATACCTGCCGCAAAAGATCGACGGACCCGTCCCCAGAGATCCACTTCATAACTCAAATCCACTGGCGCTTTGAAAAGATTGCGCGCCTTACTGCTGACCGCAACGGAAGAACTCACCGCATTGGGAGAAGAACGACTGCGCTCAAGGGATGGATTGGCTTCAATTTCAGGAAAAAGATCTGCTCTCTCCACACGCGCCAAAGCACGGGCACGATCAACCGTGGCCATGGCAATCGCCAGGTCTTGATTGAATTTGAGTGCGAGCTCTTCTAAAACGCTCAACGAAGGATCGCCAAAAATATCCCACCATCGTTCTGGGATCTCCGACGAAGAAACGGTCGCTCCGCCCGCTTCATTCCTCCATTTTGAGGGAGCCGTAACTGAAGGTTTTTGATACGTCGGGCCAATGGCGCAACCTGTTAACCACGCGCTAGCCATACATATGAATAAAGCTTGTGTGGTTGCCTTCATCACTTGCTTCTTGGTGATCTGACTAAAAAACACATACACGATCGGGATGACAAATAGTGTCAAAAACGTACTCGTCGTCATTCCAAAAACCGCGGCCACGCCCAAGGGACGACGGGCTTCTCCACTGGCTCCGAACCCAATGGCAATGGGTAAAATTCCAAAAACCGTCGCTGTGGCTGTCATCAAAATCGGACGCAGGCGGATCATGCCCGCCTGAAACATGGCCTCTTTAGCAGATTTGCCTTGGGCCATCTGCTGATTGGCAAAATCGACGAGAAGAATCGCGTTCTTAGTCACAAGTCCAAAAAGCAGAATCATCCCAATCTGACTGAAAAGGTTAATCCCCATGCCTTGAATTTGCCCAAACCAGCCGAGCTGACTGATAATATTCATCAGCCACAATCCTCCAAAAGCGCCAAACGCCGCCAAGGGCAATGTGAACATCACTGTTAAAGGATGAATGAGGCTTTCAAATTGGGCAGCCAAAACCATGTAAATGACAATGGCTGATAAAAGCATCACAAAATAAATCTGCCCACTGGATTCGTTCAGGTCACGCGTCTCGCCCGTCCACTCATATCGGAATCCGTCGGGCAAATCCTCTTTCAAAATTGCGGCCGCTTTTTCCATTGCCGTTCCTAGCGGGAGCCCCACGGGCGTTCCCTCAATGGTTGCTGAACGCCAACGATTGTAATGATTGATCGCGCTGGGACCCGCACCGGTTTCGGAATTGATGACACTGTTTAACTGGATCAATTCCCCACGGCTGTTGCGAACATAAACTTTTTCCAAATCCGACGGAGTTAATCGCGAGGCCCGTCCCAGTTGAACGATAACATCATATTCTTTACCTTTGATGTTCACTTTAGAAAGATCCAATCCACCAAAGAGAACTTGCATCGTGCGAGAAATGTCTTCGACAGTCACACCCATCACGGCCGCGCGGTTGCGGTCGATATTCACACGCAACTCAGGTTTATTCAATTCGAACGTCGTGCGAACATTCATCAAAAACCCGGCACTGCGCAACTTGTTGGTCAATTCTTCGGCATATTGATTGAGACCTTTCAAGTCCTGACTTTGAATGATCACCTGAAACGGCTGAGAAAATCCCCGGCCGATCGATTTGGGCATAATAGGAATGACGAAAGCACCTTCAACCTCATTAAAAAATTTTGCAGCCAGTCCTGTGGGCCCGCCAATGATGTCTCGAAGATGCCTCTCACGCTCCTCTTTGAGACGCACAAATGCCAACCCTTGTGCAGGCTGGCCAGGACTTCCCCACGCTAACGCCACAGCGGAAAAATACCCTTCCACTTCCGGAACTTTCGAGATGATGGCTTCCATTTTGCGCACCATACGGTCTGTATATTCGCTGGTCGATCCTTGAGGAGCCAATGCAAAACACAAAAATCGCCCCTTATCTTCATCAGGCATGAATTCCTTTTTCAACGACGAGTAAAAGAAAACTGTCAAAGCCATGGTAACCAAGACAACGATCATGATGGCCGCAGAATGCTCCAGCGACCATCGCAGGGCTCGTCCATAACGCTGAGTGGTATTGGATAAAAACCGCTCAAACATCCCCAAAAGACTCCCCTTAGACGCATGTCCGACGGGCTTGAGAATACGTGAAGACATCATGGGGCTCAAGGTCAAAGCAACAAACGCAGAAATCACAACCGACATTGAAAGTGCCACCGCAAACTCAATGAACAATCGCCCCGTTACACTCGTCTGAAAAGCCAGCGGGAGAAATACAGCGACCAAGGCCACGGTTGTGGCAATGACCACAAATCCAATTTCCTTCATTCCCTTGATCGCCGCATCCATGGGCTTCATTCCTGCCTCGATGTGACGATAAATATTTTCTAAAACAATGATGGAATCATCAACCACAAGGCCAATCGCCAAAACAAACGCGAGCATACTCACAATGTTGATCGAATAACCCATGACATAAAGTACACCAAATGTCGAAATGATCGAAACTGGAATGGTCACCGTCGGAATCAATGTCGAGCGCGAATCATGCAAGAAAACATAAATGGAAAGAACCACTAAAATAAAAGCGATGAAAAGAGTTTCCCAGACTTCTTTGATCGAATGTTCGACGTAGATGGATTCGTCATAAGGAAGAGCAATTTCAACCCCTGTCGGCAAAAGTGGACGTAAGCGCTCAATCTCTTCTTTTACTTTCTTAGTGACATCAATGGTGTTGGCTTTAGATTGTTTGATGACGCCTAAGCCAATGCAAGGTTTGGAATTGAAACGGGCGATG
>JANLHA010000016.1 GCA_024653845.1 Candidatus Omnitrophota bacterium
GCAAGATATCGGCACTAGTCGTCTACCCTCATGCTTGAGCAAAAAAATTCATCACGGGCTACCTTGTTGTTCCTGCTTCATTCCATCTCCACCAGACACTTGACCTTGTAAGCTTTGAATTTGTCCTTCGAGCAATGTTTTTTCTTCTTGCAATCGATCGACTTCATTTTGCAAGTCTGATCGTACCGACTTTCCTTCATTGATCACATCTTCAATGCTGGTCAGTTTACCGTTGGCCAAAGACAATTCAGCTTCAAGCCTTTGAAGTTGCGTCTGGGTTTTTTGCAAAGACTCTTCCGCAGCAAACCGTTTGTATCTCTCCCGGTCCAAATTCTCACGGACCTTGATCGTCGTGACATTCGCACTAACAGCTAGAATACATCCAATGATCGCGACGGCCACAGCCACCGGGATGGTCATGTTTTTCACTCATGACTCCTTCAGAAAAAAATTATTTCAAGTTCTCAGTTGATTTCGAATCTTCTGCTGCAATAGAACCCTGCTCTTTGACAACCTTGGGAAGAATCACAATTTCAACTCGACGATTCTTCTGTCGGCCCTCGGCATCATCGTTAGAAGCAACCGGATGATATTCTCCATAACCGGTTCCTGACAATCGTTCAGGAGCAAGGCCCTCTTCATCAATCAAATAATGCAAAACGCTCATGGCTCGAGCAGATGACAATTCCCAATTCGACTTCCAGCCCGAATGCTTAATCGGCACGTTGTCCGTATGGCCTTCAATGCCGATGTTGTAATCGACAACAGTGGTATTCAAAACACGCGCCACCTTAGACAATTTTTCGAAAGCCTCTTCACGTAATTTTGCTTTTCCAGAATCAAAAAGGACCTCAGAAACAAACGTGACCACCAAACCACGGTCACCCAAGCCAACACTCACTTCATTATCTGCGATTTCATCTCGCAAACGTCTTTCCAATTCCGCCTTAGCACGTTCCAATTCTGACAATTCATCTTGCAACTGTGAAATCTTTTGAGCATCTGCTCGTCGAGCTTTTTGGAAAATCATGGTACAACCCGAGGTTGTCATCACCATGACCATGAGAAAACAAAGATAAAAAAATGCGTTGGGCCTGCGCATACGATCCTCCTTTTTTTCAGTGCCACATTATCATAGTAAAAATACAAAGTCAAGAACAAGGTCGTGATCTTACTTCTATCTTACAATGGTATCTTCCCGTCGTGAGCCTGTGGAAACATATTTGATACGGACCTTCAACAACTTCTCCAAACGTTCAATATAACGTCGGGCATTCACATGCAATCGATTAAAGTCCTGCATTCCTTCCGTAGGTGTTTGCCACCCCGGGAGCTCTTCGTAAATCGGCTTGGCCTTACACAGCACTTCAAAATCTAAAGGAAAATCCTGATATCTCTTGCCTCGGTATTCATAAGCTGTACAAATTTTGATAGTCTTCAACTCATCAAGAACATCAAGCTTCATAATAGCCAACTCTGTAATGCCATTGATCACTATGGAATAGCGGACCAAAACACTGTCAAACCAACCGCAGCGTCGAGGCCTTCCGGTGGTTGCGCCAAATTCATTTCCTTTGGCTCGAATTTCGTCTTTCAAACTTGTAGCAAATTCCGTCGGGAAAGGACCCTCTCCCACACGGGTCGTGTAGGCCTTGACTGCAGCAATCACTTTATCAATTTTGGTAGGAGGAACCCCCGCCCCCGAGCAAACACCACCAACGATCGAATTGGAAGATGTCACAAAAGGATATGTTCCAAAATCAATATCAAGAAAGGTCCCCTGCGCCCCTTCAAACAAAACAGATTTTTTACGGTCGATCGCATCATTGAGGAATAGAGCCGCATCACAAACATATGGGGCGATGCGTTTTCCATATTTCAAATATTCATTATAAATTTTATCAAATTCAAAACCGGGCTGGCTGTAGACCTTTTCAAAAATTTCATTCTTCTCTCGCAAATTGTCTTCCAGCTTGGCCTTCAATATCCGGGGATTCAATAAATCGATCATTCGAATCCCGCAACGAGCCACTTTATCAGAATAACACGGCCCAATTCCCCTCCCGGTCGTTCCGATTTTATTTTTACGAATCGATTCGCGCAAGCCATCGAGAATCCGATGATAAGGCATAACCACGTGGGCATGGCCCGAAATCTTCAATTGTTTTTCGGTCACATCAATATTTTTAGCTCGCAACTCATCCAATTCTTTCAAAAGGGCCGCAGGATCAATCACCACTCCGTTGCCAATCACACAAATCTTTTTCCGATGAAGAATCGCCGACGGCAAGAGATGGAAAACATATGTTTTCCCATCCACGACAACGGTGTGACCGGCATTGTTCCCGCCTTGATAACGAACCGTAAGATCCACGTCTTTGGAGAGAAAGTCGATCAGCTTGCCTTTTCCTTCATCTCCCCATTGCGCACCAACGACAACAAAATTCATAAGTTTCCTTTCGCCTGATTTTTCAAATGTAATAGGTCAACAAAGCTAGAGCAAATCCTAAAAATACACCGCTCATGATGACCCTAAATTTTTGTAAAAACTTTTGATCTTGTGATCTCAATTTTTCAGGAATTTTTCCAAATGATAACAATCCCCAAGTCAACCATAACAACCACCCAAAACTCAATCCATACAAAACGTACAGAAGCACATGATCGGAGGGGTGGGTTGGGAACAATTCTTGATGAAAGATTAAGGCCCGAAAAACGCTCGAAGGCCACGCGGATCCCAATGCCGCAATCACCGCGCCCACAAAAATGGTTAGCGGAATAGCTAAAATGGCTTGAAGCCCTTTAAACCAAAACGGTCGGGAGTCCTCCACGCGAGACTGAAAAGAAAGCCAAGGCTGCCAATCAGAACCTTCTCGACGAGATATCCACCAGTCACGAAAAAGAACACCCCCCGCAAGTGCAAGAAGAATAATCACAACAAAATAACCAATATCCCAAAATGAATCAACCCATTCCTTCATGAGCCAGGAATCATAATTTCCTAAAGAAATGGACAGGGCAGGAACAACTAAACTCCAGATGAAAAGGAACCCCAAAAAACATCGCATCCATTTTTTAGGCCATCCCAACATCAAAATAACAAAGAGCAAGGATCCGGTTAAACTCCCAGGATTTAAGCTGTCCAAAATTCCTGCGTGCACAATTGGCAAGTATTTTTCCACGACCACTCTCCACTCTTGCTCGCACGCTTAAATCTTAATCAATTTAACAAAAAGGACATCTTTGGTCCGACGGATTTTCTCAATCGTTTTTTCAGAAGCTTTGCCATCGATATTGACGACGCTCACGGCTAAACCACCGGGGGTTTCTCGTCCAAAGGTAATGCCCGCGATATTAATATTATCTTCCGCCAAAATTGTTCCGACGGCACCGACGATTCCCGGCTTGTCATTATTATTGATAAAAATCATATGTCCACTAGGCTTCGATTCCACATAAACATTATTAACCTTGACGATCCGCGGCTGATTGTTCCCAGAAAGCGTACCCCATACCGCAAATTTCTCTTTATCCGTGACAATCTCCGCATTGACGAGATTAACAAATTCTTCTTCTTTATGAGACTGAATTTCTTCAATGTTAATTCCTCGCTCATTGGCCAAATCCAACGCATTGATGGGATTGACTGTCTCGCCTAATATAGGGAACAATGCCCCATAAACAAATGCCATAGTCGCTGGCGCAACTTTATATTTCGTGATTGCACCGCTGTAAGTGATTTTGATCCCACTGACTCTTCCGCTGACCAGTTGTCCGGCAAAAAGCCCCATTTTCTGAGCCAAATCGATGTAAGGCTCCAACATTTTGTATTCTTCAGCACTCACCGAAGGGAAATTTGCGGCATTGATGATCCCTCGCCCCAAAAGGGCGTCTCGAACGGTTTGAGCAATTTCAATAGCCACATTGACCTGGGCCTCAGAGGTCGATGCACCCAAATGCGGAGTCGTCACACAATTGTCCAACTGAAATAACGGAGAGTCTGGCGAAGGCGGCTCTTGCTCAAAGACATCCAAAGCACATCCAGCGACTCTTTTCTCCTTAAGCGCTCGAGCTAATGCGGCTTCATCAATGATTCCGCCCCGAGCACAATTGATCAAGCGCACACTGGGCTTCATCAAGGCGATTTCTTTTTCAGAAATCAAATATTGCGTCCCATCGCTTTTAGGAATATGGATTGTGATATAGTCTGAAGTCTTCAAAAGGGTTTCAAATTCCACGACCTCAATCCCCTTTTTCTCAGCAATTTCGCGGGAAATATACGGGTCAAAAGCAATGACTTTCATTCCAAACGCCTTGGCCATACCAGACACCGTCGAACCGATCCGTCCTAAACCAACAACCCCTAAAGTTTTGCCATGAAGTTCCATGCCATTGAATTTTGACCGTTCCCATTTTCCGGTTTTCATCGAAGCACAGGCTTGAGGGATATTACGCGTCAATGCCAAGATCATGCTCATGGTGTGTTCTGCCGTTGAGGTGGTGTTCCCCGCAGGCGTATTCATCGCAACAACACCTTTTTTCGTAGCCGCCTTCAAATCCACATTATCCAAG
>JANLHA010000024.1 GCA_024653845.1 Candidatus Omnitrophota bacterium
GTTGGAAGAGCACGAAGATGTTCAAGCGGTCCATGCGAATTTCGATATCCCCGATGAAGAGATGGAGAAGGCGATGAAGTGATGATGAGAGTCCTGGGAGTTGATCCTGCATTGAAAGCAACAGGTTATGCGGTGATTGAGGCGGCAGAAGATAGCCGAGCAGGATTGAAATTGCTTGAAGTGGGAACCATCGAACCCTCCCAGCGAGAAGAAACGTCCATCAAGATTCAGAAAATTTATCAGCATTTGGACTCGATCATTCTTGAGTATTCCCCGACGGTGATGGTTTTGGAAAAGGTATACTCGCACTATAAACATCCGGCAACGGCTTCGGTGATTGGACATGTTCGTGGTGCAATTTGTTTGTTGAGTGCGCAGCACAAGTTGAGATTGGCGGAATATAGTGTCAAACGTATCCGCAAGGTGGTGGTGGGCAATGGGGCTGCTTCGAAGGAACAAACCCGACTATCCGTTGCGCACATTTTCAAAGTGGATCCATTAAAGTTGAAGTTGGACGCGAGTGATGCGTTGGCCTTGGCGTTAGGATATGTTTATATGAATCCTGCTCGTTTGAGTGCTGCTGTTTGAAAAGGCTTCACGAATGATTGCAAAAATTTGTGGCAGATTGATCAAAAAAAAAGAGAATTCCCTGATCATTGACGTTCAGGGAATTTCTTATGAAGTGTTTGTGCCATTGACGGTGATGCAACGTATCGATGGTGCTGTCGACGAGCAGGGCCGAATTGAGTTGGTAACATATTATTACTTCCAGTTGACGCCGAGCAATGGGTTCCCAGTTCTGATCGGTTTCTTAAATGATTTGGAGCGGGATTTCTTTCAGGATTTTATTAAGGTTTCTGGGATCGGACCGCGAGCGGCCGTTAAGGCGATCAATAAGCCCATTTCAGAAATTTCAGCGGCGATTGATCAAGGGGACGCTGCGTTTCTAAAAAGTCTGCCGGGGATTGGGTCTCAAAAAGCCAAAGAAGTGATCGCCAAGTTGCAAGGCAAGGTCGGACGGTATGGACTTTTGCAAGACCAGGAAAACAAACGTGTCGTCGAGAAAATGACCATTCCAGATTGGCAGGAAGAGGCCTTGAATCTTTTGATGCAGTTGGAGTATAAGAAGCCAGAAGCGATGCAGATGATTCAAGCCGCGTTGAAAAGAGTTGAGGATATTCAAAATACCGAAGACTTGCTTAACGAAATTTATCGACAAAGGATCGCCCGATGATGGAAAATTCAAATTCATATCTGAAGTCAGCTGTCGAGGCCATTTTGTTTGTCAACGAAAAGCCGGTGATGTTGGAGCAGTTGCAGGAAGCTTTAGAAACGGTGGATGCAGCGACGGTCAGAGGATTGGTCCAGGAATTGCAAAAAGAATATGAGGCGAATCAGCGCGGGATGATCATCGTTGAGGTTGCAGGGGGGTATCAAATGGTTTCGAATTCGCTTTTTACGTCATATCTTTATAACTTTTTCAAAAAGAAAGTCAAAGAACGTTTGTCGAGGGCCGCGTTGGAAACTTTAGCACTTGTGGCGTATAAGCAGCCGGTTTCGCGAGCGGATATTGAGATGGTTCGCGGCGTGAATTCCGATGGTGTGGTCACGCATCTTTTGGAGCGGGAACTGATCAAGGTGGTGGGACGTAAAGAAGTTGCTGGCCGGCCGTTTCTTTATGGAACGACGAGACAATTTTTAGAATATTTTGGATTGAAGTCGTTAAAAGATTTGCCAAGACTCGAAGATGTGCCGATTCCTCAAGACCCTCTGCCTGTGGCTACGGAAGGGGACGCGGTGGAAGCGCCGTCCGAAACAGGATCAACGCAAGAACCCGTTGAATCGACAGGAGAGTTTTCTCAAGGCGCTGATGAATATTCGGAAGTGGAAGGCATTGCGCCGTCCGAATCTCGTTTGGAAGCGGTGTTAGAAAATCCACCAGAGTCGACACCCGAAGTCCGAGACCTCAAACAGGTCATGGAAGAAATGGATCAAGATGAGCCTTAAAGACTATCGAAAAAAAATTGATGGGATTGACGAGAGAATCGTCGATCTTCTGAATCAACGAGCTCGAGTCAGTCTTGAGATTGGAAAAACCAAGCTCAACTCTGGAAAGGGCGTTTATTCAGCGGATCGTGAAAAGGAAATTTTTGAGCGTTTGCAAAAACTCAATCAAGGCCCGATGAATCAAGAGGCTTTTGAAGCCATTTATCGAGAGATCATGTCGAGTTCCTTGTCTCTCGAGAAATCGCTCAAAATTGCGTATTTGGGGCCTGAGGCTTCGTTTACCCATTTGGCCGCGCAGAAAAAATTTGGTTCACAGGTTGAATATGTTCCCTATGACAATTTGGCGGAAGTTTTTCAGAACGTCGAGCGAGGTGAATGTGATTATGGTGTCGTGCCGATTGAAAATTCGATTGAAGGGGCGGTCACGCATACGTTTGATCTTTTTGTCGACTCAGATTTGAAGATCTGTTCGCAAATCTTGCTCGAAATTTCGCATAATCTTTTGTCGAAAACATCGATGGACAAGATCAAAATGATTTATTCCAATCCACAAGTGTTTGGGCAATGCCGTCACTGGCTGCAAACTCATTTGCCCAAGGCCGGGTTGGTCGATGTGGCTTCGACGACACAGGCGGCTCAAATTGCTGCACGCCAAAACGATGTCGCGTGCATCGCTTCGTTGCTGGCTGCCAAAATTTATCAATTGCGGGCATTGAAAAAAGACATCCAAGATTCTTCGCACAACATCACACGATTTTTGGTGATTGCCAAAGAAGATGTTTGCCCGACGGGAAAAGATCGCACCTCTCTGGTGTGTTCGATCAAGGATAGGGTAGGGGCGTTGCATGCTATGCTTGAACCCTTTGCCCAGCATAAAATCAATCTGACAAAAATCGAATCTCGGCCTTCGAAAAAAAGGGCCTGGGAGTATTACTTTTTTATCGACGTGCAAGGGCACCGGGAAGATCCAAAAGTCAAAAAAGCTTTGGCTCAATTGGAAGACATGTGTAAGTTTTGGAAGATTTTGGGTTCGTATCCGATTTCGGAGTGATGGGATAATTAGTGGCATCGGGATAATTCCTGAGTGAACTCCGGACACCGTCTTCAAACAGGTTTTGTATTCTAGCTGAGACGGTGTTCGTGTGAACGAAGGGGTTCTCTCGATGCCACCCTTTATGGCGATGACAGAAGAAACCAAAAAAAAATATCCGTTTGGAGTCAAAGAGCGCATTGCTCGTCTTGAGCCATATCGCCCTGGCAAACCTATAGACGAAGTCAAAAGGGAGCTGGGGTTAAAAGATGTTATCAAATTGGCGTCGAATGAAAGCCCTTACGGACCTTCGCCAAAAGTTTTACAGGCGATGAGGCAAACGATCAAGCAGGTCAATCGTTATCCCGACGGAGGATGTTTTTATCTGCGCGACGCTTTAGCCAAGCACCTTGGGGTTGAGCCAAATCAGTTGATCTTTGGTAATGGATCGGATGAAGTGATTGTGACGGCGTTGCGCGCTTTTGTTCAGGAAGGCGAAGAGGTCGTCATCGCCAAGCCGTCATTTTTGATTTACGAGATCGCCTCGTGTGTCGTGGGCGCGCAGGTCAAAGCGATTCCGCTTAAGGATTTTCAGTATGACCTTGAAGGAATGAAAAAAGCGGTGAGCCCTAAGACCAAAATGATTTTTATTGGTAACCCTGACAATCCGGCGGGTAGTTATGTTTCGCAAAAACAGTTGGAAAATTTTTTAAATGAGATTTCTTCGCAGATTTTAGTCTTTGTCGATGAGGCTTATTTTGAGTATGTGCAAGCAGCAGATTATCCGGATACCATTACCCTGTTGTCAAAATATCCCAACTTGATCATTGCACGAACGTTTTCCAAAATGTACGGCTTGGCGGGGCTGCGGGTGGGGTTTGGGATTGCCCGCTCGGAAGTCATTGATATTTTGAATCGTTTACGTGAACCCTTCAACGTGAATTCGATAGCTCAGGCGGCAGCCCTTGCGTGTTTGAAAGATCAAGCTTATTACCGTCGGATTGCGAAAGAAATTGAGGAGCAACGAAAATTTTTATATCAAAGTTTTGAGAAGATGGGGCTGTCCTTTGTAAAGACAGTGACCAATTTTCTTTTGATCGATGTGAAGACCAAAAGCGACGAAGTTTCTTGTCGATTACTAAAAAAAGGTGTGATTGTTCGAGACATGGCATTTTGGGGATTACCGACGTTCATTCGAGTGACGATCGGGGCTCCATCAGAAAATCGAAAATTTCTCCGCGTTTTAAAGGAGATTTTAAAGTCTGCCTGATTCGCGATGAACGCACAGGCATCAAGTGGGAGGACGTATGATTGTTATTCTTAGGCCGGATGCAACCGAAGACCAAATCCAACACATTCTAAAAAAAGCGGAAGAGCTAGGGTTGAAAGCCAATATTTCGCGTGGCGTGGAACGCACGGTGATTGGTTTCATTGGACCCGAAGACGTCTTGAGAGTCACTCCGCTCGAAATTTTTCCTGGGGTAGAACAGGTGATTCCTGTTTTGGCACCGTATCGTTTGGTCTCTCGAGAGTTTAAGAAGGAAAACTCTGTGATTAAGATCAAAAAGGGAGTTGAAGTGGGAGGCCAGAAAATCTCCGTCATGGCCGGACCATGTTCCATCGAGAGCTATGATTCTCTTTTGGCAGTGGCGAAGAAGGTCAAGGCGGCTGGAGCCACAATTCTCCGAGGGGGAGCCTTCAAGCCGCGCACGTCCCCATACGATTTTCAAGGGCTTGAAGAAGAAGGACTTAAATATCTCAAACAGGTCGGTGAAGAGGTGGGCATTGCGACGATCACGGAAGTCATGGATCCTCGTCAAGTTGAACTCATTGATCGTTACGTCGACATTTATCAGATCGGCGCGCGTAACATGCAAAATTTTTCTCTTCTCAAAGAGGTCGGTGCAACACACAAACCGGTCATGCTTAAAAGGGGTTTGAGTGCCACAATCAAAGATTGGCTAATGTCCGCAGAATACATTTTGGCGAAGGGAAATTTCAATGTGATGCTCTGCGAGCGAGGCATTCGGACATTTGAGACGGCTACGCGAAATACCATGGACATCAATGCCATTCCTTTAGTCAAACAACTTTCGCACCTTCCAGTCATTGCGGATCCAAGTCATGGAACGGGACGATGGGATTTGGTCGCAAGCATTGCCAAAGCCTCGGTCGCTGCCGGTTGCGACGGGTTGATGATTGAAGTTCATGGAAATCCAGAAGAGGCTTTGTCCGACGGATCTCAGTCGTTGAAACCAGAAAACTTTACAACTCTTATGCATGAACTAAAAGCCGTGGCTAAAGCGGTTGGACGGGACATTTAACTATGCTTACAATCCATCGGAATTTATTTCGACAAGTGACAATTGTGGGAGTCGGTCTCATTGGTGGTTCGTTGGGAAAGGCGATTAAGAAACATCGTCTGGCTCGAGAAGTGATCGGCGTTTCACAGAAACAGGAAACTCTCGACGCAGCCCTGAAAGCGGGTGCGATCGACCAGGGCATCTTGGACATCAAAAAAGCGGTGGTGAATGCAGATTTGGTGATTTTGGCGACACCGGTTAGCGTTATCGTCGGAATGTTGTCAGTCTTAGGCAAGTCTTTGAAACGCAATTGTATTGTGACGGATGTGGGAAGTACCAAGGCCTCCGTTGTGAATGTGGCGCGGGATCATTTCCCTTCGCACGTTCATTTCATTGGATCTCATCCGCTCGCTGGTTCTGAGAAGTCGGGTGTGGATTATTCCCGAGAGGATCTTTTTGAGAATACATTGTGCATCATGACGCCAACTCAAGCGACACACCGTTTTGCTTTGGAAAGAGTGAAGGCTTTATGGACCAAGGTGGGAGCCAAGGTGGAAACATTGTCGCCGGAAGAGCATGATAAGGCGCTTGCTTTTGTCAGTCATTTGCCTCATCTTTTGGCGTACGCCTTGATGGAAGCTATTCCTACAGATTTGACTAAATACGCCGGGCAAGGATTGAAGGACACCACCCGAATAGCTGGATCTTCTCCCCAAATGTGGGGGGATATTTGTTTAGGAAATTCTCGTAACATCGTCAATGCCCTCGATGAAATGACTCGAAATCTTTCTCTTTTGAGAAAGGCGGTTCATAACGAGGACAGTAAGTCCCTCTTGAATTATTTCAAATCCGCGAAGGACAAAAAAGAGAAGTTGTCTTAAAGAAGAATGCACACCCTGCGAAAAATGATCATTATTACGATTGACGGACCTGCTGGAGCTGGCAAAAGTACGATTGCCAAAGCCTTGGCGCGACGTTTAGGGATATCTTATCTCGATACGGGTGCCATGTATCGAGCTTTGACGTTCAAAGCTTTGCGCCATCAAATCAATTTGGAAGATGAAGCAGCTTTGGTGGACCTGGCTCATCAAACCACCATTGACTTGCAACAGGACCAAGAGGCTCGATTAAAAGTCCTTTTGGATGGAGAAGATGTCTCCGAAGAAATTCGTAGTTTGGAAGTGACGAATAATACGTTTTATATCGCCCGTGCGCCAGGCGTGCGAGAGATCATGGTGGCGTGGCAGAGGGAAATTGGTGAGCATCACGCGATTGTGGCGGAAGGACGCGATGTGGGCACGGTTGTTTTCCCAAAAGCTACATGCAAGTTTTATTTGGATGCGGATTTTGAAGAGCGTTCTCGACGACGAATTCAGGAGTTGAAAGATAAAGGTAAAATGGTTGATGAAACACAATTGAAAGAAGAATTGCAAACCCGCGATCATAAGGATTTCACTCGCCAGGTTGGCCCTTTGAAGAAAGCCGAAGACGCCGTTGTGATTGACTCCACAGGTTTGTCCATTGAAGATGTTGCGGGGAAAATGATGGAATATATTCAGGCGCGAAAATCATGAAACAATCCAATATCCGAAACTTTTCGATCATCGCTCACATTGATCATGGCAAGTCGACATTGGCCGATCGCTTGATTTTGTTTACCGGTGCGATCGACGAGCGCAGCTTTCATAATCAATTTCTGGATTCGATGGA
>JANLHA010000027.1 GCA_024653845.1 Candidatus Omnitrophota bacterium
TTTGCTTAGTGAGAGTGTCCAGCCTATTGAATCCTTCGGGATTTACATTCCCGCGGGTACGGCACCCTTGGTCTCGACGGTATATATGACGATCATCCCTGCGAAGGTTGCGGGAGTCAAGCGTGTGGTCATTGTCACGCCTCCTGATGAACAAGGTCATATCAATCCGTATATCTTAGCGGTTGCGAATCTTTTGAAGGTCAATGAAATTTATAAAGTCGGTGGGGCGCAGGCGATTGCCGCGTTGGCGTTTGGAACCAAAACGATTCCACGTGTGGATAAAATCATTGGGCCTGGGAATATGTATGTCACCGAAGCCAAACGTCAGCTTTTTGGTTATGTCGATATTGACATGTTGGCTGGCCCGTCGGAGTTGGCCATCATTGCGAACCGTTACAGCAATCCGGAATTTGTTTTTGCAGATCTTGAAGCCCAGATGGAACATTTGGGAGGGTTAGGCGTTTTGATCACGACGTCTAAGGACCTGATTCGCCAGGCGCGCAAACGTTTGACACAAGGGTATGTCATTTATGCCAAGAATCTCGACGAAGCTGTGGAAATTGCCAATCGCATTGCTCCAGAACATTTGCAGATTTTGACGAACAATCCAATGAAGTTGGCCAAGCAGGTGAGGAATGCGGGCGCGATCTTTTTGGGGCCGTTTAGTCCGACGGCATTGGGAGACTATGCCGCGGGGCCGAGCCACGTTTTGCCGACCATGGGAACCGCACGATTTTTTTCAGGATTGAGTGTTTCGCATTTTACGAAAACGAGTCACGTGATTTCGTATTCTCGCAAGGCGTTAGAGAAATTAAGTCATGCGATTGAGAAGATTGCGAACTTAGAAGGCTTGCAAAAACATGCGGACTCGATTCGCATTCGGTTCCCGCAGTGATGAGAATATTTTTAATGACAGAGTTAAATACGTTTAAAGAAAGGTAAGGTATGAGTAACATTTATGTGCCACGTAAGGCACCACACCAGCGCATTACTAAAGAAACTCAAAGTGAACTTGAACTTAATTTGGATGGGAGTGGAAAGACTAATATTAAAACTCCTATTGGTTTGCTTGATCACATGTTGGAACTTTTTGTTTTCCATGGATTTTTTGATTTAAATTTAATGGTCAAAGGAGATACCCACATTGATATCCATCATACTAACGAAGACGTGGGAATAGTTTTAGGCCAAGCTTTTAAAAAAGTATTGGGAGATAAAGTAGGAATTAAGCGTTTTGGCTCTGGCTTTGCGCCGATGGAAGATACTCTTGGACATTCGGTGGTGGATATCAGTGGAAGAGGTCATTTTCGAATCAATTATTTAACTGTGCCATCGGATAAAAGTGAAGATGGATATACACATAAATATCTTGAACATTTTATGGAATCTTTTGCTAAACAATTAGGTGCTAATATTATCATTAATGTTAGTAACCCAACAGGTTCAACAGCCGATCTGCACACCATCATGGAGACGGTTTTCAAATCGCTAGGATTAGCTTTGGATCAAGCGACACAGATTGATCCTCGTCGAAAAGAAGTTCCATCAACGAAGGGTATTATTGATTGAGAATTAGAGTAATAAATTCAATTTTAAAATGAATAGCGGGTTTTGGGGGTTAACCCCCAAAACCCGCTTAAAATGTGAATCATCATGATTGCCATCATCGATTACGGAATGGGAAATTTGCGCAGTGTTCAGAAGGCGATTGAAAACGTCGGCGGACAGGCGACTGTCACCGAAGACCCTCGAGTGATTCAAAGCGCAGAAAAAATTGTCCTTCCTGGTGTGGGTGCAATGCAGCCCGCGATGGAAAAATTGCAGGCCCTCGGACTTGTTCCCATCATTAAGAAAGTGATCGACGAGAAAAAACCTTTTTTGGGAATCTGTTTAGGACTCCAGCTCCTTTTTGAAAAAAGCGAAGAAGGCGGCAATGTGGCCGGCCTGGGAATTTTGGCGGGTGAGGTCAAACGTTTCACTCAGTTGAAGGTTCCACACATGGGATGGAACCGACTAAAGCTAGCTAATGCCGAATGTCCACTTTGGAGTGGAATTAACAGCGACGAGGATGTTTATTTCTGTCACTCTTACTACGTGGTGCCCAAAGATGCAAAAACGATTTCTGCCACGACAGACTATGGAAAAGATTTTGTCTCTGCCATCTGGAAAGACAATCTTTGTGCTGTCCAATTTCACCCCGAGAAGAGCCAGCGGGTAGGACTTAAAATTTTAGAAAATTTTGTTAAGTTATGATCATTTTCCCTGCCATTGATATTAAAGATGGAAAAGTCGTTCGACTCCTGCAAGGGCGTTTCGACGACGTGACTGAATATTCCAAAGAGCCATTGGGTGTGGCTAAACAATGGGTGGACCAAGGTGCTCAGTGGTTGCACGTGGTTGATCTTGATGGAGCGAAGACTGGACGGCTCGTCAATGTCGATGCGATTAGCGAAATCGCTCAACGAATTTCGATCCCGATTGAAGTTGGTGGTGGGATCCGAACGATCACCGACATCATTCGACTCATTGAAGCCGGTGTCAAACGTGTGATTTTGGGAACCAAGGCGGTTGAGGATCGCGGATTTTTTAAGGAAGTTCTGAAAGAATGGCCAGACCAAATTGCGGTGAGCCTGGATTGCCGTGATGGCAAAGTCGCTCAGCGCGGTTGGACCGAAGTGACCGAAGTCAATGCCATTGATTTTGCGACGGAGTTAGAAAAATTAGGACTTCGATGCCTGATCTTTACAGACATCAAAACTGATGGTATGCTTCGTGGCCCGAATATTCCGGCGCTCAAAGAATTATTAGATCATGTAAATATCCCTTTAATTGCGTCGGGTGGAGTTTCTAAGTTGGACGATATTTATCGTCTTAAAGAGCTAGAAGCGAATGGCGTCATGGGTGTGATCACCGGAAAAGCGATTTATGAGGGAACGCTG
>JANLHA010000028.1 GCA_024653845.1 Candidatus Omnitrophota bacterium
ATTGCTGCTGAAGATACCCGCCATACCAAAATTCTCACTCAACATTATCAAATCGCCACTCCCCTGACGAGTTATTTTGAGCACAATAAATTTGAGAAGGGCCAGCAGTTGCTCAAGCTCTTGCAGGACGGAAAGAAAATTGGTTTGGTCAGCGATGCGGGAACTCCTGGGATCAGTGACCCGGGATATCATTTGATCCGTTTGGCGCAAGAGAACCAAATCCCTGTCACCGTCGTGCCAGGGCCCTGTGCGTTGATTGCAGCGCTGAGTCTCTCCGGTTTGCCTTGTCATGCATTTGTCTTTGAGGGATTTTTGCCGGTTAAATCAGGAGCTCGCAAGAAAAAAATTGAGCAGTGGAAAGAAGAAAGGCGAACAGTGATTTTCTATGAATCTCCGCATCGGTTGCTAAAAGCTTTGGAAAATATTCGTGATGTTCTGGATAATCCGGTGGTTGTCTTTGTGCGCGAGATCACTAAAAAATTCGAAGAAGTTCATCGAGGTCACGCCCAGGAACTGATTGATCATTTTTCGAAAACAGCGCCACGAGGGGAATTTGTAGGTCTCGTGAACCGGGAGTCGTCAGCTTGACAAGCTTTCTTTCGAATGGTATAGTTGGAACAAGATTTAACCTTTAACTCGGTCCTGCGAGGCCGGGAAGGAAATTTATGAAAGACATCAATCCTAAAAGGATTCATATATCAAGGCTCGCCTTTGAACAGGCGGGCTTTTTTTATGCCCCGCTGATGAGGAGTCAAAATGTCTAAAATCATGGATCAAGAAGCTGTCCGACGAGCGATCATGCGAATCGCTCACGAAATCATTGAGAAGAATAAGGGCGTGGAAGATTTGTGTTTGGTGGGAATTCGTACGCGAGGCGTAGTTTTGGCGCAACGCATTCAGGCTTGCATTCGTGAGATTGAAGGACAGACCCTTCCCCTGGGTATCCTGGACATTACGCTCTATCGAGACGATTTGACGTTGATTGACACTCAGCCCGTCGTTCACGAGACGTTGATTGAATTTAATATTGCCAATAAGAAGCTTGTTCTTATTGATGATGTGTTATTCACGGGGCGTACGATTCGTGCGGCGCTGGATGCTTTGGTCGACTTTGGTCGCCCAGCGAGCATCCAATTGGCAGTCTTGGTTGATCGTGGGCATCGTGAGTTGCCTATCCGAGCGGATTATGTTGGGAAAAATATTCCGACGGCGATTGAAGAAAATGTGAAAGTGATTTTGGCAGAGAGCGATCAAAAGAGCGATGAAGTGATTGTCATCAAGCGGGAGAAAAAGGAATGACGGCGGTGACCTGGAAGCGACATCATTTGTTAGATTTGTGGGATTTTTTGCCCGAAGAGATTGAGCTTGTTCTTGAAACTGCCAAATCGTTCAAAGAGGTTTCAACGCGGGATGTGAAAAAGGTCCCTGCGCTTCGGGGTAAGACAGTTGTGACTCTTTTCTTTGAATCCTCGACGAGAACGCGCGCTTCTTTTGAGTTGGCCGCCAAGCGGCTTTCTGCAGATACGATCAGCATTTCTTCCAGTGGAAGTTCGATGGCGAAGGGCGAATCGGTTTTGGATACCGCGCGAAACATCGAAGCTATGAACGTGGACATCATGGTGGTTCGCCATTCTTCTTCAGGAGTTCCTAATATTTTGGCGCAGAACTTAAAAGCGTCGATTATCAACGCGGGCGATGGGTGCCGTGCGCATCCAACTCAGGCGTTGCTTGATCTTTTTACGATCAAAGAACGACTTGGGCGGATCGCGGGGCTCAAGGTGGGAATTGTTGGAGACATTCTTCATTCTCGGGTAGCCCGTTCAAACATTTGGGCGTTGACCAAAATGGGAGCCAAGGTTACAGTTT
>JANLHA010000045.1 GCA_024653845.1 Candidatus Omnitrophota bacterium
GCTTTCAGGGCTGCGCAAGCCTTGGATTTTAGGTCGAGGAGATGTGGAAATTTTAGAACAATCCACGTCGCATTATCGACAAGAACGAGAACAAGACCCTCATCTTTCTGATATCCGATTTACTTATCCGCGCCGGGCTCTGCGCGCTAAAAAAGGAAGCAATGTTACGCAGATGCATTATGCCCGTCGAGGAATTGTGACCCCAGAGATGGAATTTGTCGCCATTCGAGAAGGACTGGATCCTGAATTTGTCCGCAGCGAAGTGGCTCGTGGACGCGCGATTATTCCAGTGAATATCAATCATCCAGAAAGTGAACCGATGATCATCGGGCGTAATTTTTTGGTGAAAATTAATGCCAATATTGGAAATTCTGCCCTTTCTTCGAGCATTGCGGAAGAAGTTGAAAAGATGACTTGGGCCACCCGTTGGGGTGGAGATACCGTCATGGATCTTTCAACGGGAAAAAATATCCACGAAACAAGAGAGTGGATCATTCGAAATTCTCCCGTTCCCATCGGAACCGTTCCGATTTATCAGGCGCTGGAAAAGGTGGGAGGCAAGGCCGAAGAACTCACTTGGGAAATTTATCGAGACACTTTGATTGAACAAGCAGAACAAGGCGTGGATTATTTTACCGTTCACGCGGGAGTTCTCTTACGCTATATTCCTCTGACTGCGAAACGTATGACGGGAATTGTTTCTCGAGGAGGATCGATTGTTGCTAAATGGTGTTTATCTCATCATAAAGAAAGTTTTCTTTACACTCATTTTGAAGAGATTTGCGAAATCATGAAACAATATGACGTGAGTTTTTCTCTAGGCGATGGTTTGCGTCCTGGAAGCATTGCCGATGCCAATGATGAGGCTCAATTTGCCGAACTCGAAACTTTAGGAGAACTGACTCAAAAAGCTTGGAAGCATGATGTGCAAGTCATGATCGAAGGGCCTGGCCATGTTCCGATGCACATGATTAAGGAGAATATGGATAAACAGCTTACCCTCTGTCAGGAGGCTCCGTTTTATACTCTAGGACCCCTTACAACCGACGTAGCGCCTGGGTATGACCATATCACTTCAGCTGTTGGCGCGGCAATGATTGGATGGTATGGAACCGCACTTTTGTGTTATGTTACGCCCAAAGAGCATTTGGGCCTTCCCAACAAAAAAGATGTTAAGGACGGGATCATTGCTTATAAGATTGCAGCTCATGCAGCAGATTTGGCGAAAGGTCACCCTCAAGCCAAACCTTGGGACGATGCCTTGTCTAAAGCCCGTTTCGAATTTCGTTGGCGAGACCAGTTTCATTTGGCTCTTGATCCCGAAACCGCCGAAAGTTTTCATGACGAAACCCTTCCCGCTGAAGGGGCAAAAATCGCACATTTTTGTTCGATGTGCGGACCTCATTTTTGTTCCATGAAAATTACTCAAGATGTTCGGGAATACGCGAAAGAAAAAGGACTCACCTCAGAAGAAGCCCTCACTCAAGGCCTCGAAGAAAAAGCCCAAGAATTTCGGGGGTCTACGACGTAGTTGTTTTTGCTTCCATGATTGATGATTCAGAAGAGTAAAACGCGAGAGGATTTTGGGCAACAAAAGTTTCCAACGTCCAGCGTAAATCTTCCAACTCTTGTAACGTTTTTCGCTGAAACTCTTTTACATTTACAAGCATTTTGGGAATGAGAGTCTGGTAATATTCAATTCCCTGACAAAGATTCCCATAAAATTCCCGGAAATATTTGACCTGCCGTTCCGAGATGGGGGTGGGAGCTTTTTTAACATCTTTGGTCAAATAATCCACATACAATTTCAATTCTTTAATAAACATGTGTGGACGATAGGTCGAATTGAGAATATTCACTCTTCCATAGATGTGGCCGACCATTTCCTCTAATGAAACAACTTTTGAAAAGTAAGCGAGGTTGGGACCAGGACAAACAGCTGGAAAACGTTTCACATTGGTCGGGACCTCATTTCTCATTAAAGCACTCTCTCCGAGATCATGGCAAATGCAAGCTTTTTGGGTGACCTGTCGATATTGAGCCTGATATTCTTCGGGGGAAAGATTCTTTTTGGCCAATTGATCCAGTTTCAGTTTTTGATAAAGACGTGAAGCCGTGCAAATTGCTTCTTTGGTAAATTCGGTATTGGAGACCAAGTGTCCCTTAGGACAAGGACTTCCGGGCCGACCTTTTTCAGATCGTTCTTCTTTAACCATATCTGAGGCGCTGCCTCTTAAGTTATTGAAAGGGACTCCGAGCGGGGAAACTTCACTTAGATACAGATCATCTTCCGTGGCCGCAGCTAATTTTTGTAACGTTTCTTCATCGACATTCGTAGCCTCGGGGCAAAGAAGGAACGGCGTTCCCCATCCTGTGGCATCCAATTGATAATGTGAAAGTAAAAATTGATCTTCCGCTGCCGTACCAATCCCACCTTGAGCGGTGATGCGTATGGGATGGGGCCGGGAAAATGAAAATTTATCACGTAGAGCAACGGCTTTGTTATAAACTTCATGTAGAGAATTCACAAGCTCCTGACGTTTGGTTTTAAATTCTTCCAAAATGGGCCCCATTAAATATCCGTCTGTTGCAAAAGCATGGCCGCCGCAATTTAATCCTGACTCAATCCGATATTCCGAAACCCACAACCCTTTTTTGGCAAAGAATCGTCCTTGAATCAACGCGGAACGATAATCACTCACTTTTAAAACAATTTTCTTTTTGATATATCCAGACGGATCAGCATAAAAATCCTTGAATTCAGAAAGATAGCTATAAAGACGTTGATTGATTCCTGCTGAAAAAACAATGGAAGACTCTAGATTGCTTTTAGCATATCCGCGTAACGCCGCCAACGCATCTGAAAATTCAGGAGGAAGCAAGGTTCCGTCTTGAGCATAATTCGGACGATCCAATTTGGTCATAATATTAACGTTGATATGCCCCATTTCGAGAGAGTTGCGAAGAGCCTCTTGCAATCTGCGTTTCTCGATAAAATCTGTTGTGTTGAGCATCTCAAGGTAAAGCCGTTTGAGAGGAGAGGATTCCGGAAGCAATTCAAAATATTTTGTGATTTCGCTTCCTTTTTGAAAAATGGAGATTTTGAGGTCTTCAAATTGCTGTTTGATTAAACGATCCAAAAGGTCTAAATAAGCCGTAATTCTGCGAGCTCTAAAATCCTCATCATACTTTGTAATGGCCGTATAAGGCTCTCCAGATTTTTCACAATAAAACTTTCTCATTTGTTCAATGAGGGTATCATCAACCAGAGAAAGGACAGAAGAAATCCCATAACGCGCCACTTTAAAAGGGCTGTCAAGTGAGAATCCGGTGCCCATGACAGGAATATGAAATGTATGAAGAGAACTCATAAGGTTTTGTGCTCCTTATCTTAAAATCTCTATACGAGTCAGAGGTAGGGTCAATAAAGAGCTAGCTTAAAAGGTCAATCTTGGGTAAAGAAATTCGTATAGAGTGACTTATAGTATAAATCATTTAAAAAAAATCACAAGGGAAATATTCAACGAAAGAAAGAGTAAAAATTCTTTGACGCTATATTAGGATAGATTGTATGATAATAACACTTTATAATGCTAAATTCAATCTGTGGAGGAAAGCTATTATGCGAGTGAGTAACCCGACAAAAAAGGTTTACCCTAAATGTACTCAAATTCTTGAAGTCATCATTGAAATTCCTAAGGGAAGCCGCAATAAATATGAATACGACCCCGAACGTAATATTATCAAGTTTGACCGAATGCTTTTCTCAGCCATGCATTACCCAAGTGATTATGGGTTTATTCCAGATACACTAGCTCCAGATGGCGACCCCTTGGATGCCTTGGTTCTGGTCTGGGAGCCAACCTTCCCGGGATGTTTGATGCGCGCCCGTCCCATCGGTCTTTTCAAAATGTGGGACGAAAAGGGCTCCGATGAGAAAATCCTATGCGTTCCAGTCAATGATCCTTTGTGGAATTATATTCACGATTATCGACAACTTCCGCCACATCTTCTCAAAGAAATCGAACATTTTTTTAAGGTTTACAAGGAGTTGGAAGGCAAGAAAACAGGGGTGGAGGGGTGGAGGGATCTTAAGGTCGCCCTCAAAGCCATCAAAGACTCTCGCCTGAGATATGACAATCAAAAAAAGAAAAAAATTCGTTAATCCATGAGTCATCTTCTTGGCCTTGTTTTGCTTTCCATTGTTTTGCTCAGCTTGGGCTATTGGTTTTATGGAAATTTTTTAAGCAAGCTTCTTAAACTTTGTCCGCATGAAAAAACCCCGGCGTATACCTTCCAAAATGGGGTTGATTATGTTCCTGCCAATAAATTTTATCTCTTGAGTCAACATCTCTCAGCCATTGCGGCTGCAGGCCCGATCGTCGGCCCTATTCTTGCGGGAATGTGGTTTGGATGGGCGCCCACCTTTGCTTGGATTGTCCTGGGTGGTATTTTTATCGGTGGAGTCCATGACATGCTTTCTCTGGTGGCGTCGATTCGTCATCAAGGCCGCTCCATTGCTGAGGTCATCAGAGAGACCATGGGCAAGAGAGCCTTTGTTTTGTTTCTTTTTTTTCTGTGGTTTTCGTTGGTTTATATCATTGCCGCTTTTACCGATGTCACGTC
>JANLHA010000033.1 GCA_024653845.1 Candidatus Omnitrophota bacterium
CGTCGCATGCACAACCGGCTTTGTCATTAATAATACCCTTCTCATCGTCGTCGGGGCCTTGGTTGGTGCTAACGGAATCATCTTGAGCATCATCATGTGCAAGGCCATGAACCGCTCATTGGTCAATGTTCTCTTTGGTGGATTCGGAGCTGTTAAAAAGAAATCTTCAGAGACAACGAAGAAAGATGTTAAACCCATTTCCGTCGAGGACAACCATTTGATTTTGGAATCAGCCAAATCCGTTGTGATTGTTCCCGGCTATGGCCTGGCTGTAGCTCAAGCCCAACACGTGGTTAATGAATTGAGTAAATCCTTGGAAAAAAATGGATGTGACGTCAAGTTTGCGATTCATCCTGTTGCAGGACGCATGCCTGGACATATGAATGTTCTCTTGGCTGAAGCCAGCATTCCTTATGACCAGCTGATGGAAATGGACGCTATCAATCCCTTAATGGACAATGTGGACGTGGCAATTATCATTGGGGCTAATGACGTGGTCAATCCTGCTGCAGAAAATGATTCTTCCAGCCCTATCTATGGAATGCCGATTATTCAAGCTTATAAAGCCAAAGCTGTGATCGTTTCTAAACGTTCCATGGCAACGGGTTTTGCCGGCGTTGAAAATGCTCTTTTCTACAACGATAATACCCGAATGCTTTTTGGTGACGCCAAACAAACTCTGCAAAATCTCGTCGCAGAATTCAAGGAATAATCAAGAATTAAAAAAATAAGGTGGCTGTCAGATTTCTGATCGCCACCTTATTTTTTTAATTCTTTTATTTTTACTGAATTTTAGCCGGCTCTACTTTCTTTAATTGAAATACCGGTTTCTTCTTTTCTGGGGCCTTTTTCTCAGAAGTTTCTTTCTTGACTGGCTCAATCACCTTCATCTGCTGAGCTTGAGCCGCTCTCTGTTGAGCTTGCTCTTGAGCCTGTTGTTCTCGAGCGGCTTGCTGTTCTCGGGCCTGAGCTTCGGGACTAATCCCAACAATCACATGCTGACTTCGTGCGCTTTGCAGTAATCCACCGGGATTTTGTCGAGCCCCCATTTGGACAAAAAGTTCTTGTCCTGCAACAAGAGGCTGAGGAAGAGTAACTTCAAAAAATCCTCCAACAATATTCTCTTTAGATGCGACGACCTCATTGTTGATATAAACTAACATAGAAACATCATGGTAAGCCGCATTGTAATTACCGCTCACCATCGGACGGCCTTCATAGGCAACTGGCAAAAGGACTGGCGGATCCAAATCAGAAATCGGCTGGACCGTGACAACGGAACGCCCTGAATGCAAGGAACTCACTCCCAACTCAGCCCCCACCATTTGACCATTTTGTAATTCAAATTCGGGATCGAGCACAATCACGGCTTGCCCTCTTTGGACTTCATCAGGGGTAGCATCACGAGAAGCAATTTTTTCCAACTGTTGACCGGCCTGACCAGAAAAAATATGAATGGTCACAACAGCAGGATCATCATGCCCAAATCGCAGACGAACTTGCTGATCACCGGCATACACCGGTTCTTGAATTTGCGGAGTCTCAAGATGTAGTCCTTGGCAAAACCCCTTTTGTACAGGGATGCTCATCAATCCCAACACACTTAACAAAATGAAAAACAACTTCGACTTCTGAGTCACTTTCATGCAACTGCTCCTTTCTAATTATGAAGAATTATGAGGACGATTGAAAACTTCGGCAAGATCATTCAATTCCGATGCGTTTTGATTTTTGCTTGGAAGAAGATTTTCTTTGAGCCATTACCTCATTATCCAAAAGCTTAATCGCAATCAAATACGAAGCGCCGGTGGCCTTGCGTTCAATTCTGACCACTTCCGCTTTTCCTTTAAAGATATCCAAAATGCCTGACATGATCACATGGATTTCCAGAATATCACCAATGTGATATGGCACATCAGATAAAAAGGCAACCCCCACCACACTCATATCATATGTGGTCGAGAGATACCATTTTCGGTCATCTGATTTGTATTTGCTTTTGAGAAGACGATATTGAATGCTTAAAATCCTCTGAGCACGAGGTGCTCTTCGGCGATCTTTGGTAGCGTAGTCCACTTGAGAACTCTCCTTGATTATCGATTTTAATACGAGTGCACTTTCAATAAATTCTTACTATTTATTCTTTCAAAAAGTGCACTGCTGTACCAACCTTCAATAATAAAATGGTACTAGCTAAAGAATATACGGTAAATAGCCAGCCGTCAAGGGGTTGGAGCAATCATCTTTTCGGGGCGGACAAAACGGTCAAATTCTTCTGGCTTTAAAAAGCCAAGCTCCACTGCGGCATCTTTAAGTGTTTTATTCTCCGCATGGGCTTTCTTAGCGACCTTTGCTGCTTTGTCATAACCGATATGGGGATTGAGAGCTGTGACCAACATCAAAGAATTCTGAAGATGATTTTGAATGCTTTCTAAGTTGGCGGAAAGGTCTTGAATGCAATGAGTTGTAAAACTTTGGCATGCATCTGCCAACAAACGAATGGACTGCAAAATATTATAAACAATCACCGGTTTATAAACGTTCAGTTCAAAATTTCCATTTGCACCAGCAACTGTCACCGTAACATCATTTCCAAACACTTGCGTGCAAACCATGGTCATTGCCTCACACTGTGTTGGATTGACTTTACCCGGCATGATCGAACTTCCTGGTTCATTTTCAGGAAGATTGAGTTCTCCAATACCACAACGTGGACCCGACCCTAACCAACGGATATCATTGGCAATTTTCATTAAGGAAACGGCCAAGGTTTTAAGAGCTCCACTCGCCTCAACAAGAGCATCATGCGCGGCCAAGGCTTCAAATTTATTCGGAGCCGAAACAAATGGACGTCCTGTAAGGTTCGCAATGCGGGCAGCTACTTTGGCGGCAAATTGAGGATGCGTATTGAGCCCTGTTCCAACCGCTGTTCCTCCTAAAGCCAATTCATACAATCGTGGAAGCGTTGCTTGAATTCGAGCCAACCCGTTATTCAATTGCTGAACGTACCCAGAAAATTCCTGTCCTAATGTTAAGGGGGTCGCATCCATCAGATGAGTTCGGCCGATTTTAACAATGGATGAAAATTCACGCGATTTGGCATCTAAGGCATCTTTGAGTTGTGTCACCATTGGAATCAACTGCGCGTGAATGGCTTCAACCACCGCGATATGCATCGCCGTCGGGAATGTGTCATTCGAAGATTGCGATTTATTGACATCGTCGTTCGGATGAACAGGAATTTTACTCCCCATTTCCCCATTCGCCAACTCGATGGCGCGATTGGAGATGACTTCATTGACATTCATATTGGATTGCGTGCCGCTTCCCGTCTGCCAAACAACTAAAGGAAAGTGTTCATCAAGCTTGCCTGCAATCACTTCGTCGGCAGCCTTAATAATGAGTTCAACTTTATTGAGCGACAAAATTCCCAATTCTTCATTTGTTAAAGCTGCGGCTTTCTTCAAAATTCCAAATGCACGAATCACTTCTTTGGGCATACGTTCCGTCCCGATTTTAAAATGCTCGAGGGAGCGTGCGGTTTGCGCACCATAATATCTATCGGCAGGAACTCGAACCTCACCCATACTGTCTGTTTCAAGACGATCCGCCATCAGTTTATCCTTTCACCTGGGTCGATGGATTGAAATTCTTGCCTTTCAAAGCTTCAAAGATATCAATCGGGATGGGGAAAATGGTGGTGGTATTATTTTCACCGCCAATTTCAACCAATGTTTGCAAGTAACGCAATTGCAGTGCCATTGGATACTTTTGCATCATCTCCGCCGCCTGACAAATTTTTTCTGCAGCTTGATATTCCCCTTCGGAAGCAATGATTTTCGCTCGACGTTCACGCTCAGCTTCGGCTTGGCGCGCCATGGCTCGACGGAGTTCTTCAGAAATATCCACATGTTTGACTTCCACACTCGGGACTTTCACGCCCCA
>JANLHA010000034.1 GCA_024653845.1 Candidatus Omnitrophota bacterium
CGGAACAGGTTGGGCTTTTGCTTCGACAACAAATCGGGTCGCGAGTGAAACCACGGCTCCCTTGAGCGGCGATTCTTATGCCTGGACCTGGAATGGTACGCAGAGCCTCTTTATTGATTTTGGTGCCACTTATGATGTCCAAAGCGGATACTTTGCCCAAGCGTTGGGCGACGGGGATGCTTTAAACGCCGATACCATTCAACTATTTGGATATAACAGCAACGTTCTCGTAGCTTCCAGCGGAATCTTGCCACTCAATGGAGACTTCCAACTTTTGAACGCCAATTTCTCTAATATTGATCGTCTGGAAATTCGTGCGGAAGAACCCAGCTGGTATTTGGTGGAAGATATTACTTTACAACGATCTGGTAATAATCAAAATGCGGTTCCAGAACCCGCTTCATTGTTATTGTTAGGTGGAGGTTTGTTAGGGACTTTGGCTCGAAGGAAAAAAGCTTAAAACTGTCCCGTCCGAAGCATGACTAAAGTGCAAGCATTAAGGCACGTGATTCCTAAATCACGTGCCTTTTTTTCTAACTCAGGATTTTCCGCTCTTACTTTTTCACAAACAGATGACGAACATAATAAGGACTCATTCTTGGGAAGTTTGATGAAAACGGAAAATCCGTGTAGTCAAGAGTCATGCTGGAAAGCCCATGAAAATACTGAGTTACTGGGTAAAGAGTCATGTCTCCCGCAGGTCTTTCAAAATTATCATTAACCGAAACAAAAGATTTTCCCGTGCGGTTAATGATCTCTATATATTTCTTGGAAAGCTCTACTGGCATCTCTCCTAAAACATGCGTTGTCACCCATAGATCAATATCTACATTGCAATCTCCAGCAACCCAACATGGGAGACACAAAATATCAAAATCTTTAATCGTCTTCTCTAAAGAAGAACCTCTTTCAATATAATCTTCAAATCCTCCCACTTTTTTCTTCCCATAAAAAAAATTTTTAAGAAAGAGATGAGATCTTGTTAAAATTTCTGGAATATCAAATATCACATACTTCATCTGCTGATTATTCTGCATGAGTTCACGACAAAGAACGCCATCGCCAGCCCCAATCTCAGCAACAATATTGAATGCTTCTCTTTGATCCGATAAAAACAATCGCATCTCCAAATCATGCAATGAGTGATTGAATAAATTTCCATCATAATAAAAGTGAGGGTAGAAAAAATCTTGAAATCCATCATATTTCAAACTTGAAAAATTGTATTTGAGTTTTAAAGCAGAAAATATGCTTAAAACCTTCAAAACAATCTCTCGGTATTTAGATATATTGAAATTACCACTCTCAATCATGCGAAAACTTCTATAACTACGTCGCCCATATGTAGCCATAATTTTATAATGATCACCATTGCTTAAGACCGCCCGAGATCTTTGGGTATGCTCATCCCAGCCATACCCAATAAATTCTTTGACTTGGGGATTCTTCTCTAAATGCTTAATGGCTTCATCATAATGAGACTTCACATCATCAATAACGGCTTTCGACTTTTCGGAGATATCTATAAACTGAGGCACGAGTTCATTTAAATAATACTGATACGCCATCACCAGGACATCATCAGGATCAGACACACAAAAAAAAGTACCCAGCCTTTTGCTATTACTCACTTTGCTATTATGGTAAATTTTATAAAATTGTGGCGACGACATAAGTATATTTTTAAATTTTCTTCTTAACCCCATATTCTCTCCCCTTTCGTAATCCCTATAATTTTTAGCCATCCCTCTAACAACAACTTCATTATATCTTCTGACAAAACCGCCTCAATGATCTTTCATAAAAATTACCCTGCAAAATTTTCATTTCAACTATCGGACTTCTCCCACGACGGTAATCTCTTCTCGATCATGATAGAGTTGGCGAATTTTCAAAAGAGAACATTGCTGACTCCAACGGCTTTCATGAATTTTCTGAAGCAACTCAAGAGGATCTTGACGATCAAATTTGAGGTTCACAATGAAATGATTGCACCAGCCGGAACCGATCCATTTTTTCATCAGATCCATGATCACAAAAGGATTCGCGACCATATCACAGAATAACCAATCAACCGTTTTCTTCTTAGCTGGGAAGAATTTGAATGCGTCTTCTTTCAAATGAGTAATCTGAGGATGCTGGGCGACAGCACCTTTGAGTGGTCCATTGTCGACGGCAATCACCTGCGCCCCCCGTTTAGCTGCACTATAACTCCATCCTCCGGGGGCCGCGCCCAAATCTACGACCGTCTCACCCTCCTGGGGTTCTCGCCCTAAAATTCCATAAGCTTCTTCCACTTTCAAATAAGATCTCGATGGAGCTTTTGGGTCATCTTTCATTCGACGCTGTCCGCCAAAACACGCGCGGGTCGAAACAAAAGCATTTGCATGATCTGTAAAATAAACAAAGAATCCATGCTGCTCATTGACCAGTACCGAAGGATTCAACTGTGCTAATTTTGTGACCCGCGACATCTTCTTACCAATCGCTTCCAAGAATCCCCCTTGAACCGTTTTGACCCGACTAGAAATCCCCTCCACCGCTGGCTGAATAATCAGCGGCCAAGACTCATCAACTTTGACATCTTTGAATTCTTGGAAGAATGTCTCAGCGAGTTTCGAGATG
>JANLHA010000040.1 GCA_024653845.1 Candidatus Omnitrophota bacterium
CGACAAAAAGCTCTGCTTGACCAAATTCTCGAGATTTGCTTTTTTCCACCTTACCGCCAAACACCTGGCCTAAAAGCTGCATCCCATAACAAACACCTAAAATCGGCAATCCCAATTTAAAAATTCCAGGATGCGGTTGAGGAGCCCCTTGATCATAAACACTCATCGGACCACCCGAAAGGATCAACCCCTTAGGATTGGATTTCATCAGCTCTTCGGGAGACGTATTATAAGGAACAATGCGGCTAAAAACTTTATTTTCACGGATTCGACGGGCAATCAACTGAGTATATTGCGAACCAAAATCCAAAATCAGAATAACATCTTTATGACGAGGCTGAGAAATTTTAACCGACAAGCGATGACGCTTACGAGACGAAGTTAAGGTGAGACTTTCCTTACGAAATGTTTCCCCTTCTTTTCTAAAACTTGAAAAAGATTTTCTATAAGGAGATTTAGAAACCCTCGGGCGGAAATGGGATTTGGTAAAAACGGCTTTTCGATTTAACTTTTTCGACGACGTTTTCTTGACTAGACCTTTAGCTTTTTTCCCCGTTTTTGGCATGCGTATGCCCCCTTTATGCTGACTTGAAGTTCGCTACTTTCCCATCCCCACACGTTGGCCGACTTGAAAAACTTTCCCTTCGGTTTGAATTGAAGGTGCGATGATGATTTCGACATCATGCATTTCTTTCAAATTGCTGGCCCCCAAAGATCCCATGGATGTTTTGAGTGCACCGACCAAATTTTGTGACCCGTTATCAACTCGCGCGGGTCCGAATAGGATTTCTTTGAGAGTTCCCGTTGTTCCGACATGAATGCGTGTTCCTCGAGGGAGATTTGCATGAGATGTGGCCATTCCCCAATGATAGCCTCGACCCGGCGCTTCAGCGGCACTTGCAAACGCTGACCCGACCATAACGGCATCAGCACCGGCTGCAATCGCTTTACAAATTTCTCCGCCGATTCTCATTCCACCATCGGTGATGATGGTCACATACTTGCCTTTGCGTTTAAAAAAATAATCGCGCGCCGCACACGAATCGACCGTTGATGTGATCTGTGGCACCCCAATTCCTAAAACACCTCGACTCGTACAAGCCGCTCCAGGACCGATTCCAACCAAAAGTCCATCCGCTCCAATTTCCATCAGCTCCAAGGCGACGTCGTAGGTCACTGAATTCCCGATCACAACCGGAACTTTCATACTTTTGCAAAATTTCTCCAAATCGAGAATTTTATATTGAGTAGAAATGTGTTTAACAGTGGCCACCGTCGATTGAATCATGAAAATATCACAGCCGGCTTCAACAGCAATGTCAGAAAATCTTTTGGCATTTTGAGGAATACAACTGACGAAGGCGGGAACCTTGGCCTTCTTGATCTCTTCAATCCGTTTGGCAATCAATTTTTCTTTAACAGGCTGAAGATAAACATTTTGAACGAGTTTGGTGGCTTCTTCGGGGCTGGCACTGACAATCTGCTCGAGGACTTCGGAAGGATTCTCATAACGGGTCTGAATTCCATCGAGGTTCAGAACCGCGATCCCGCCAAGCTTACCCATTTCAATGGCAAAACGGACATCCACAACACCATCCATAGCTGCTGCCAAGATGGGAACATCAAATTTTTTATTTCCCAGCGTCCAGCTTGTGTCCACTTCATCAGGATTGACCGTCAACATTCCAGGCACCAAAGCCACCTCATCAAAACCATAACATCTTCTAGCGCGTCGCCCAATCCCAATCCATTCTGCCATGCTTATAACCTCCTGATATTACTATAAATACGAAAAGTTGAAATGGTAGGAGCCATCAAAAAGGCTTTTTATAAACAATTACTATAGGGGAAGGATGAAAAATTGTCAATAAAAAAGTCGAATGGGAAGATCGGATAGAGATTGTCAGGAACTAACTACAAAGGTTTCTGCTTTTGAGGAAAATCTAAAGAGGAAAGTCCTAACATCATAGGAAAATTATTCACAGGAAGGATATTTAGAATGACAGGAGCAAAACCTTCGATTTCAAGGTTTTCCAAAAGCGATGGATTCACCAACCAATTTCGTTCTTGCAGGCCTCCACGAGTTTGTAAATCATTTTCAATCTGGCTGACATCAATACCACCAACCTTCTCTCGACCACCTTGTGGGGTGCCGTCATCATCAATCAATATGGCTTCGTCAGGACCTCTTGCACTTACGGAACGTGCGGATGCCAGAGCCACGACACTCGATGCCTGAATTTTCTCCATAGCTAAAAGAGCTCGAGAATCGTTGGCCAATGTCGAAGCGGCATTGGGAAAATATTGTCCGTAGCGTGCATCACGTTCATATTCTTCGCGCGCTCCTCCGATCCGCTTCGCCAATTCACGCATCAAACTTCGTCGAGC
>JANLHA010000043.1 GCA_024653845.1 Candidatus Omnitrophota bacterium
GGTCGACGATGGTCAGACGGTCTTCATCAGGCGGTTGAGGCCAAAGAGGGTATTAAAATTGAACGTGAAAATCAGACACTCGCCACCATCACTTTCCAGAATTATTTCCGGATGTACGACAAGCTCAGCGGGATGACCGGTACCGCGTATACTGAGGCCAATGAATTCCAGCAGATTTATAATCTTGAATGCGTGGTGATTCCTACCAATCGACCCTTATCGCGTAAAAATCATGCCGATTGCATTTATAAAACTGTTAAAGAAAAATATGTGGCCGTCGTCAAAGAGATTGCCGATTGTCATCAGCGAGGTCAGCCGGTGCTGGTGGGTACCATTTCAATTGAGAAATCTGAGATTTTGTCGTCGCTGCTCAAACAGAGCGGTGTTCCCCATCAGGTTTTGAACGCGAAATATCACGAACGTGAAGCGCATATCGTGGCCCAGGCTGGACGGTGGAAGGCGGTGACCATCGCTACAAACATGGCCGGTCGTGGAACGGACATCGTTCTTGGAGGGAATGCGGAATCTTTAGCTAAAACGTTGGCGAGCCAAAAAATCCAAGCCGGAGAATTACCCGGGGCGAAAACCGGCCAGGATCAAGAAGAGGTCGTCAAAAAATTTATTGAACATTTTCGTCAGCAGGTCAAAGAAGAACACGAAAAAGTTGTTGGGGCTGGCGGGTTGCATGTCTTGGGAACGGAACGGCATGAATCTCGACGGATTGACAATCAGTTGCGCGGTCGTTCAGGTCGACAAGGCGATCCAGGGTCTTCACGATTTTTTGTTTCGCTCGAAGATGATTTGATGCGACTCTTTGCATCGGACCGAATCAAATCGATGATGGAGCGGTTGGGTATGGAAGAAGGGCAGGTCATAGAACATCCGTGGGTGAGCAAGGCGTTAGAGATCGCTCAAAAGCGAGTTGAAAATTATAACTTTGAAATCCGCAAACAGCTTTTGGAATTCGATAATGTCATGAATAAACAGCGGGAAGTGATCTACGGATTGCGACGAACGATTTTAGAAAGCGAAAGTGTCAAGGACCGGATTCTTAATGCCATTGAAGATACCGTTGGGGCGATCATGGAACAGCATGTTTTTGCTGTCAAAAGTGATGAAACAGGGGCGGGCTTTGATGCCGAGGCCCTCCGAGTTCATCTCAAATCCCGATTCAATTTGGAATTTTCCGAAAGCAATGAAGAATTGTTGCAATGGACTCCGGAAGAGCTCCGAGAAAAGATTTTGGCAGGCCTTCAGCAAGTGTATCAAAAGAAAGAGGAAGCCATTCCCGTGGAACATTTGCGACGATTAGAAAAAATCCTTCTTTTGAATACCATTGACATGAAGTGGAAAGATCACCTGTATGCGATGGATCAACTCAAAGATGGCATTGGATTGCGCTCTTATGCTCAACGAGATCCCATCATCGAATACAAGCGTGAAGGTTTTGCCATGTTTGGGATGATGTACGGTTCAATCAATGAAACAGCGACGGAAATGATTTTAAAAGTTCAACCCGTCGAGAGACTTCCCGATCGTCCCAAGGGCGTTTTTGAGTCGTTGCCTCAAAATTTTGTTCATCGTGATTTCTCCACATTGGGAAGCCAGGGACAAGGCCCTCTTCAGCCACCGTCTCCGGTTCAAGCCGCCGTACAATCTGCTTCTGGCCCCGTCCCTGTCCAGCCTGAGCATAGATCTGCCGATAAAGTTGGACGCAATGATCCTTGCCCTTGCGGCAGTGGGAAAAAATATAAAAAATGTTGCGGGCAATAATCCTTTCTTTGATTTCCGCAGTTTTGCTTGTCTTGGCGTACCCTTCTTTTCATCTTTGGCCTCTGATTTGGATCGGCTTGATTCCACTTTTGATCGCTCTCGACGGAAAAAATAAAAAACAAGCGTTTGCGTTGGGATATCTTTGCGGTTTTCTTTTTTTTGGTGGAACACTATATTGGTTTATCCATGTGACATTGCCGGGCGCGATTTTGCTCATTGCGTATTTGTCGCTTTATTTTGCGTTGTTTGCGTTGGGATATGTGAGTTTCAGGACTTGTGGAGAGCCTCTTCGCGGAACGCTCGATGAGTCCCACCGCGACTCATCTTCGCTCGACCCTCGTCCTCGCTCGCCTTTTGCAAAGCAAAAGGCACCATGGCCGCTCGTCCTCGCGACGTCCGCTATGAGGCTCTCCACAAGTCCTTTAATCATCATTTCCAGCCTTTGGGTCTGTTTGGAATTTATCCGTGCTAAATTTTTGAGTGGTTTCGGTTGGGTGTGTTTAGGGCACTCGCAGTATCAGATACTTCCTCTGATTCAGATGACTGACGTGACCGGTATTTATGGTTTGTCTTTTGTCATTGTGATGGTGAATGTTTGGCTTAAGAATTTTTTCGTTGGTCAAAAACACATCGGACTCGCGCAGAGCAAATTTGTCGTCGGAATATTGATTTTGATTCTGGGGTATGGATTCTTTCAAATTAAAACGCAAAGTTTGATCAAGCCCTCCGCCACGGTCAAAGTTTCTGTCATCCAGGCGAACATCCCGCAATCCCTCAAATGGGATCCTCAGGAATGGAAAGAGACGTTTCAAAAATACTTGCTTATGACCAGGCAGGCGTCTGAAGACTCTCCAGATTTGATCATTTGGCCGGAGACTGCGTTCCCGGGATATGTTTGGGAAAACCCGCAGCAATTTGAAGACTTGAAAGATTTCATCGCTAAACTTCAAATTCCTTTGCTTTTTGGGATGGTGACCATGGAAGGGGAGAAGTACTACAACTCCGCGGTGCTTCTTTCAAAAGAAGGAGACGTGGCTGAGAAATATGATAAATTGCACTTGGTGGCTTTTGGCGAATATTTGCCTTTGCGCAAAATTCTTTCTCTGCTGGAAGGGTTCATTTTGATACCGAGCGCTGATTTCACTGCTGGAGAAAAGTTGACTCTTTTCCCATTGGATCTTTCTCATCCGGGTCTCAAGTTTTCTGTTCTGATTTGCTTTGAGGACACGCTTTCTTATGTGTCTCGACGATTAGTCAATCATGGCGCAGATGTTCTCGTCAATATCACCAATGACGCCTGGTTTCATGACACTAACGCTCCTTTTTTACATCTGCAAGCAGCGATCTTTGAGGCGGTAGAGAATCGGCGGCCATTGATTCGCGCGGCCAATACCGGTGTGAGCTGTTTTATTGATCCATTGGGTCGAATTCGGCGCTCTTTAGCTCAAAAAATGGGACGAGAAACATATGTTGCCGGAAATGTTTTTGAGCGGATGGATGTCGCCCAACATCGTCCCAAAACTTTTTATACAAAGTTCGGAGATGTTTTTACATACCTATGTTTTTTTTGTATACTGATAATTGTCTTTAGAAAAATTCGTCACTACAAAACCATCGTGAGGCCTTAACATGCCAGAAGCTCGTCGAGGAATCAAATTCATAGCGTATAGTTTAGTCCTTTTCTACGCGACATCGATAGGTATTTATTTGCAGGCGCTCTTTGTCATACCTTTTCGTGTCCATGCAGTTGCTCTTTTGGCGTTTATGGTGATTTTGCTTTGGGCCTGTTTTGCGTCTCTGAAATTGTCAGAATGGGCCCGTAAGGTCCTTGTTGTGGTCAATGGAATGATGGCGTTCTATCTATGGGTTTTGTATGTCCAATTTCCTGAGTTGATTCAACCGAGTTATGTTTTTTTACATCTCATCTTGTTTGTGTTTTTTGCCACACCGAGAATCCGGATTGAATTTCAAACAGGCAAAAATTTTCCTTTAAAGACCATTTTGGTCATTGACGACGATTCTTTACAGCAAAAGTTTGTTAAAAAGACCCTGCTTCCTAAAGGATACAGCGTTTTGACCGCGTTGACCGGAGAACAGGGTTTAGAAATGGCCAAGGCCCAAAAACCTGATTTGATTCTTCTAGACGTTATTTTGCCCGCAATGAAGGGGAGAGAGGTTTGTGCGATCCTGAAACAAGATTTCGATACCAAAGACATTCCCATTGTTTTCATGACAGTTAAAGATTCCTCGGATGATATGACAGCCGAAAAAGCTGTGGGTGGAATTTCTCACTTGACCAAACCTGTAAATCCTCGAGAACTCCTCTCGGTTGTGAAAAAGAATTTGAAGGAATGATTTCTTTTTCAGTGGTGGAAAATTTATGAATTTTGTTTCCAAAGTGAGATTCATTGGGCTTTGCCTTGTTTTGCTTTATACGGTGATGTTGGTCGCATGGTTTTATGAATCCTTGACCTTGGGAGTCCTCATCCCTAATGTTTATTTGGTTCTTGCCGCAATGTTATGGGTAGGAGCTGTAGGTTTGATGTTAGGGAGGGAGTGGGGTCGAAGAATCACGTTGTGGGGAAGTGTCGCTGCGTTGATTCAGCTTGTTCTTGAAGTCGTTTTGATCAGTCACCGAGTCGATTTCTGGACGATCCTTTTAGCTGTTTTTTGGTTGTATGTGATTGGTTTTTGTCGAATTGAGATGTCACGAAAGTTTTTTCAGCAAGGGATGTCTTTGCCGTCATGGAGAATTCTAATTGTTAGCCAGGATGCTCAATTTCAACATGTCTTGGTCAAAAAGTTTTACCAGTATGGGGTATTTTTAAAAGTTGTCAAAAGCCCTGAAGCTGTAAAAGCGTTGATTAAAAAGAAAAAGTTTGATTTGATCATTATCGAAGAGAAACTGTCTCCATTGTCTGGCCAAGAGTTGTGCATTCAGATCAAAGAAGACGGTTCGATTTCGGACATCCCTGTGGTGATTTTGGGTGATGAGGACGCCAAAGAAAGGCAATTGACCGCGCTGGAAGCAGGCGCTGTTCTTTATTCGCCTAAGTCCAGGGACTTGGATCAACTTTATCAAGAAATTAAAACCATCCTATGAGCTTTCGTAACCAACTTAAGAATTTCCGTCGAGGACTAGCGCGTCATAGCATGTTTGCTACAATCGCTTTGATCAAGCGTGCTCCATACTGTGTGGTCAAAGGCATCATGCTGTCGTTTCTTTCCGTTGCCTTTTTATTTACCATAAAGCTGAAACGCGTTGCCAAGGAAAGTTTGGACATCGCTTTTGGCCAGGAGAAAACTTCTCAGGAAAAGAAAAAGATTCTGAAAGATTGTTTTTACCATTTTGGACGCGGGATGATTGAGATGATGTATTTTATGAATCATCCACATCTGATTAAAGAAAATATTATCATTGAGAATCGAGAGCGTCTCGACGAAGCCCTGCGTCAGGGGCGGGGCGTTGTGGCGGTCACGGGGCATTTTGGCAATTTTCCTTTGATGATGTTGAAGTTGGCTTTAGAAGGATACAAAGTCCATGTGATTATGCGTCGCACGCGAGATTCCGAAATTGATGAGGTCCTTTATGATTACCGAAGTCGTCTTGGCGTGGGGACTATTTATACGCATCCTCGAAAAGAGTGCGTGCTCGAATCATTGAAGGCTTTGCGTAATAATGAAATTGTTTTTATTTTGTTAGATCAACATTTTGGAAGTGATGGGGCGGTGATGGTGGATTTTTTTGGCCAGAAGGCTGCGACGGCGCCGGGAGCCGTTGTTTTTGCTGAAAGAGCCAAATGCCCGATTGTTCCGATTTTTATCCGACGGGAAAAGGGAGATCAAAGTCGTATCATGATCGAACCGATTTTTGAACTCCAGAATTACGAAGATCATCAGGCCATGGTTCAGAAGAATGTGGAAAGATTGACGGCAATCATTGAGAAATACATTCGTCAATATCCTCAAGAATGGGGATGGATGCACAAGCGTTGGAAAGACAAACAATCATGATGGAGGAGAAGAAAGATGTCGATTGATAAGAAGGTCAAGTCTAATAAATTGCTATTATTGTTTTTAGGAAGCGTTTTTGTCATCTTGGGAATCACGTTGATTCTGGTCTGGTGGAAGGATGTGGTTTCGCTTTTTAGAGGGTTCGGTGGAATGTTCATTGCGTTGGGAGGATTGCTTTTGCTTTACATGGCAAAAGAATAGTTTTTCGTTGATTTTTTAAAAGACTTAGGTATAACAAGAACACATCCAACTTTTAAAAATGAAGGAGTTCATTATGGGAAAGAGACAAAAAAAGGGAAAATTGAATTGGCGTTCCAAGAAGGCTAATCATGGTCAAAAACCTAACCGAGGATAAAATCCTAGAGGTTTATTGATGAGCTTGCATTTCTTGCATCAAAAAATTTTAAGGCTGCTTTTCATTGTTTCTCTTTTATTCTCATCGAATGGGTGTATCTATCTTTTGGTGGGAAGCGTGGGAGCTTTGGGAGGTTATGTTGTCAGTCCGGATACGGTCGAGGGGATCATTCCCAATCATGACCAAGAAAGTGCATGGGATTCCGCGGTGGATATTGTCACTATCATGGGCATTATTCAGGAGCAAAATCCTGCGGCGGGCATTTTGATTGCCAAAATCCAAGGGTCTAAAGTGGTGATCACGACTACAGGATTAGGATCTTCGAGTACAAAATTGTCAGTCAAAGCACGTAAAGCTTTTATGCCTAAAATCCGTTTAGCCCAAGACATTTATGCTAAAATTGTGACTCATTTGGAGCAGTAATGACAGGCTTTCCTCCTGCATTATCATCCACTATCGTTGTTGACAAGCCGTAGACCTTTGTTTACAATATGGCATTCTTTGTGCCGAGATAGCTCAGTCGGTAGAGCGACGGCCTGAAAAGCCGTGCGTCCCCAGTTCAATTCTGGGTCTCGGCACCTTCTCTTTATAAAAAACTTTGTGGTAAAGGTGCCGGAATCGTTTCTTTATTAAAGACTTCTCTAAGGTAGAAACGATTACAGCACCTTTGAAAATGGTTGATGATGTCATTCGGAGCCTGAAGTCTGCCGGCTGGATAAGCAGGGAGGCGAAGAATCTAAACGATACCTTCATGGATTTTCCTAAGGTTTTTCAATTGTTGCTTGAAAAGTTTAACGAGAAACAAGTCCGATTTGCCCTGATTGGTGGATTTGCCTTACACGCGGCAGGACACACTCGAACTACGGATGATATTGATTTTTTGGTGTTTCAAGAAGATGTGGCAAAGATCAAAGCCATTATGCTATCATTGGGATACGAGTTGGTTCATGAAAGCGAAGATGTTGCGAATTATCTAGGACCTGCGAAGCCGTTGGGAGGCGTTGATTTTCTTTATGCTCGTCGCAAATACACACGAGCGATGTTGGAAAGAGCAAAAGCGCAAAAAGTTTTAGATGATCGTTTTCAAGTGAAAGTGATTTTGCCTGAAGACTTGATTGGGTTGAAAGTCCAGTCAAGCTCGAATGATCCCAAACGGCATCATCAGGATTTGGCTGATATTGAAATATTATTGCGGATTCACCGAAATCATTTGGACTTGAATTTGGTCCAAGAGTATTTTGATCTTTTTGATCGTAGAGAGGAACTGAAGGCTATTTTAAGAAGGATCTAAAATGTTGACCCAAGAAGAAAAATTAGAAATGCTCGATGATGCCAAGAACAGTCAGCGTCGGCATTCCTTTGCCTTCAGTAAAAAGATGAATATTTCTCGAAAGAAATCTTTGGACGAATTTTTAGTGTTTTTAACGAATGTTTATCAGGTGTTTCCCTTCCCGCAACAGACTCCGCAGAAAACAATCACGAAATTTAATCGGTTGTAAATACGTAATGATATTTTACGAAGAGATATTGAGGGAATTCCAAAAACAGAAAGTCAAGTATGTGATTGTCGGCGGATTGGCTATGAACCTTTTGGGGACCTATCGGAGCACAACGGATTTGGATATTCTCATCGAAATGAGTGATGCAAATTTGGCTAAAGTGGTTAAAATCCTTAAAGCAAAAGGGTATGTTGTCAAGCAGCCTGTAGATCCTATGGGGATTGCACAAAAAAGCATAAGAGAAGACTGGATTAAGAATAAAAACATGAGAGCTTTTAATTTTTATAAAGACCAGGAGATGAAGGAAGTTGATTTGATCATTGAAAGTCCTGTGTCTTATCAAGAGGCTCAAGCGGATTCCATAAAAATAAAAGTTGAAGACATGAAATTGCCGGTGATCTCAGTCAATCATTTAATCAAGATGAAAAAAGTTTCAGGGAGACCAATCGATCAATGGGATATCGACGCACTCAAAAAGTTAAGAAAGCTAAGAGCCTAAATTTTGACTGGGAAACAGAGGAAGAGCGCCTCAAGCGCTTTATGAAGATTCCTCCTCAGAAAAAGATGCAATGGCTTGAAGAAATGCGATTGTTCCTTTTGAAAAGTTCCACTCCTAAGATCCGAAAAATTCGTCAACGTCTCCGAGAGAGTCGTTAGATTTAAGGAAGTTCGCTGGCGTAGCTCAGTTGGTAGAGCAGCGCATTCGTAATGCGCGGGCCACCAGTTCAATTCTGGTCGCCAGCTTCTTTTTTTCATTATCTTCCCGCCTTGTGGCATTCTTTTCATTCTAAATGTTATACTTTCCTATAAATTGTTAATTTATAAGGGCCTTAAAATACTCAAATTTATGCGATTTTTTCTCTTTTCTCGAATCCAGCCTTCTATCCTCGCGCTGATTTTTACGGTCAATGCTTTGGCGCCAGCATCTGTGGGTGCGCAGGAAGCCTTACAACTTTCACCTGTCGGAATGATCGCTCCAAGCCCTTCGTTTGTCCCGCCTATTCTCAAAGGAGTTATCACGGATTCACAAAATGCATTTCATTTCAATTTTGTTCTGGATACTGGTCATGCGAAGCTTGAGACTGAAGAGCTTAAAAAGCAATCTAGTGAACTGATTAAATATTTCTTGGCGGCACTCACCATTCCAGAAAAAGACCTCTGGGTCAATCTTTCGCCAGATGAACCTGATCGCATTGTCCCGAAGGAGTTTGGAAATACGGGAATGGGGCGCGACCTCTTGGAGCAGGATTATTTTCTCAAGCAATTGACAGCATCGTTGATCTATCCCGAGGGAGATGTCGGGCGGAAGTTTTGGGACAAAATTTATAAGAAGGCTCAAAAGGAATTTGGAACCACGACGATTCCGGTCAATGTGTTTCATAAGGTGTGGATTGTCCCAGATACCGCCCATGTTTACGAAGAGAATGATCGTGTTTTTATTTTGAAAACTCATCTTAAGGTTCTGCTTGAAGAAGAGTACTTAGAAAAAAATAAGAAGAAATCTGACAAAGCCGATCAGTTTTCTACGACGGTCATTCGAGAAATCATCCTACCAGAAATCGAGCGCGAAGTGAATAAAGGTGCGCAGTTTGCAAAGCTGCGGCAAATTTATCATTCGTTCATTCTTGCATCTTGGTATAAAGCTCATTTGAAGGAGAGCTTACTGAATCAATCTTATTCGGATCAGAAAAAGATTGGCGGTATCGACCTCGAAGACAAAAATGCCAAAGAAAAGATTTATCAGGAATATTTGGAGAATTTCCGACGGGGTGCTTACAACTATATTAAAGAAGAAGTGGATCCCGTAACTGAGCAGATCATCCCTCGAAAATATTTCTCGGGTGGCCTGCGGTTAGATAGTGGAGTGAGCACAGCAACTTCGGATAGGAGAGATTTTCAAAGAGAATTTTTGCCTGGCGCGCAGGTCCAAAACGTCAGCGTTAATTTTCAGGGAGGCCCCATAGGCGGCCGTTCGTCGGATGAAGCGATGTTGGTCAGTGGCGACGGGGGTAGGCCTATGGCCCCAGCTCTCCAGCGTCGGGTGCTTTCAACAGCCAGAACTTCTTTGCATGCGGCGTTGATGGATGTGGAAAATCTTGTTGAGCAAGGATTTCCCGAACTGGCCTATGAACGATTCGAAGTTTTGTATGATAAGTTGATTGGTATTTTGTCTCTCTCGCCGAATGAACAGCAGGTACTGCTTGCTTTGTTAGCGATCAATTGGCGAAATTTTTATCCCCAAGTTAAGAATTTGGCTCCCTTGCAATCCTCTGAGATCGAAGAATTTTTTCGAGGATTGGAAAGAGTCCGAGACATCTTACCGGGGCCTTTGGGTATCCCACTTCCCTTTTCGGAAACCTCTTCAGCCTGGTCAAATTTGGTAGGAGGGCCAGCCAACTTGCGGTATCTTCAACGTCAACGACAGCTTTTTTATCCTCAAGGGAAAACGGCTCGGACCAAAGCTGTCTATTTAGCATCCGGAGCAGATATCTCGACCATCCTCGCGTTGACGGATGCGGATGAGTTTGTCTTCCTGGATAAAATGAATTTTTTACCTGTGGCGGACGCGGTTAAATCTTCCACCGACCCTTTTGAAAACTATTTAGAAAATAAAAAAGAAGATGGTTGGGCGCGGGAAGGAAATTTGATGAATCCCGGCGTGGGCATCGAAGGATATCTGCGAAAAGAACTTGAGCTCATCGGGGCCCGACATGTTTCTCTCTCAGAGACGGTGAACTCGCTTGTTTACCGTCTGACTTTTGAATTTGAAGGGCGAGAGCGGACCTTGATTTTTATTAACGATGATGCATCGTCAGCGTTTTCTGAATATGCCGAATATGTCAAAGACACGGATTTTCTGATGTCTAAGGCAGCAATGTATGGTGGGCAATTCAGCCCGTTGATGGACCATGATTTGATCGATCAGGCAGTTAAGCCCGGTGGCTATGTGATTTTTGATTCCGCGTTTGCCATAGATCCCGATGGGGTGATTGATCAATTAGAATCCCAGCCCATCCCGCGAGATGAAGAACTCCTTCGATTGGAAGCCCAAGGGGCTTCGATCGGATATGACCCTTTTAGAATTCAGGGCCTTTACGCCTATCGAAAGAAAGCCAAAAATTTTGATGAAAATGTTACCTCGCCACACTCTGCGGGAACAGAAAATCGTCAACGCCTTTCTGATCAGGCGATGTTTGTCGGTGTTTCTTCTTCACCCCGCGCATTCGTTAAGGTCTCCCCTCCCATGGAGGAGGCCATCCAAGGAATCACGAACCTTGTCCGTTGGGTCCATGACCGGCCGCGGGACGCGATCCTTTTTTCGGGTAGGAGTGCAGCGAGAACACGTCAGCTCTTTGAAGCTGTTTGGGACAAAATTTACGGATCAACAGAGCCACGTCCCGAAATTTTTGTTCTTGATGGGCAAACCAATGACATCCTCTACCGACGAGCTGAGTGGACGGATTCGATGATCAGAGATCATTTGGAAGATGCTCTAGGGGAAGCGTTCGCGGATTTGGTAGATGCTCGAGTCGCTCTGATTGATGATCATGCCCAGAGCGGCATGAAGATGAATCAACTCCAGACTCTGTTTGCCCGTTTGGGCTTTCGTGACATGACGTTAGGGGTGATGGTGGCCAGTGAAGAGGCTGAACTGCCCCTAAGAGGTTTGTTCGGAGTCCAAAGCGATACAGCTTTGGAAGTTTTGCGTCAAGCGATTACTTTGGATGGTCCGTTTACAGATCTCATGAGGGCCATCCAAGCTCCTCCCCTCACAGTGCCGTCTGAGCTTGATATTGTTGGTGATACCGCCATTCATGCGGCTTTACGTGATGCTCAGCAGATATTTGAAGTCGGGCATTGGCAGGCAGCTTATGAAATTGTGAGTGAGATTCTCGAAACATTAGACATGGCGGAGGGAACAACTCCTCCGGAATTGGTGTTGGAATATTGGGAGGAACGGTATCCTGTTGTGCAGCCAGCCCAACCTTTTTCAATGTTGGATCATATTGATGAGATCCGGCTGCAGGCCCTTGGCCTGATGGCTCAAATTGAAAGAAAAGCTGGCGCTTTCCTTCCCGCGAAGAATTGGAAATATCCTCCTATCGATGCCGCTGCTGTAAGGGAAGCTGAAACGAAAGGAGCGCCTTATCAAGTTCTCGTCGGAGGCGCTTTGAATCTAGCCTATCTTCGACGCATGCGAGAGGTCATTAACCCGCAAGGAAGCCGTGAAAAGAAGGTGGCTTTATATTTGGCCGCCGGCGCGGACATTTCGACAGCCCTATTGGCCACAGATGCGACAGATTTTATCTTTGTGGATCAAATTCCTTTTGCTGCCTCTGGGAAGGGTGACGTTCAGAATATGTCTTTGATCAGCCGGTATCTTGCTGTCAAGCGTTCCCTGGGGGCCTATGCCCACCAGAGCCTGATGACTGAGGCTCCTGGAGCTTGGTTGTTTCTTAAAAAAGAGTTGGAAGTTCTGGGAGCGGAAGATATTTCAGAGCCTGAATATCTCGAAGGAGAGTCACGGGTGAGGATCACATTCCGTTGGCAGGGAGTGGTAAGAACGTTAACTTATCTCTCAGGAAAAGACGCCCGAGATTTGGGGAAGTATCGCGACGAGATTCTTGCGCAAGGAGGTGTGGATTTTTTGATGACCAAGGCCGGGATGTACAAAAGAGATAAGCCGCTGGTTGAGGCGCAAATGGTGAGAGATCTTTTGAATCCTGATGGGTATATTGTTTCGGATTCCAGTCTGGCATTTGCTCCTGGTGTTCTGCAGTTATTAGAGCCTCGTCCCGAACCGGATCCGCAAATGCTGCGTTTGGAAAGACAAGGCGCACAATTTGGTTATACTACCCCACATGTTTCGTATGTTTATCGTAAAAAAACGATGGCGTCAACGCCGGCGGCCCAGCGCGCGGTCCCTGCTGATGTGCTTTCTTATGGGGGTTCTGGTGGTACGGCGATTCATCAAGCGTTGAAGGTCGCTGAGGAAGCCATCGACGCCGGGGAGCATCCTCGCGCTCAGGAAATTTTGGTTGACCTACTGCTAGATTTATATTCGATCCGCGTTGCGGAGGATATTCCGCCGATCAGGAAACGATGGGAAGCTCGGTATTCCCAAGGGCGTCCTATGGGAGATCTTATCATTGATGATATCGAACGATTTATCAATACGGCTCAAGAACGGTTAAGCCGTATTCCTGAAATGGAGGAGGAGAGATTCGTTGGTGGACGTCTCAATTGGATGCATTTACGACGGACGCAGCAGATTGTTCACCCTCAACAAGATGATCAACGCAGACTTGCTGTGTATCTCGGTTCAGGTGCAGACATTCTGACTGCAGTAATGGCGACGGATGCGAGTGATTTTTTATTTGTAGATCAATTTCCTTTTTATCCTCCAGCCGATCAGGGGAAAGGCGATGATTTGGACGCTCAGATCAGGGGGTATCTGGGAGATAAGGATACTCCTCGCAGTTATGTGATTATTGATAAAATTATTACAGTGGGGGGTATTTGGCCATTTTTAGAGGCTGAGTTAAAAGTTTTGGGTGCAAAAAATATTTCTGAGCCTGAAGCCATAAATCCAGGAGTTTATCGCTTGACCTTTGAATGGAGAGGGAAGTTGCGGCATCTAACATTTGTCGGCCAAAAAGATGTCAACAATCTAGAGGAATATATTCATCATTTGGGAGATCGGGATGGGGCTGATTTTTTGATTTTGAAAGCAGGAATGTACAAAAATGAGGAAGCCGATTCAGGACGGGAGGGGGATGAACCCAATATTCATCTTAGTGGAGAAATTTTAGAAAGACTTTTGAAGCCTCAAGGGTATTTGATCGCTGATTCTTTTGAAGCTTTTTATCCCAGAACGTTGCGAGAATCTTTAAGATCGCAGCATCAGAGAGATGGCGTTCTGGAAGTTTTAGAAAGATATGGTGCTAGATTTGGGTACTTAGGTATTGATCCGGATTCATACGGCATAGAAGATGAGTCCCCGGAGGTTTGGCTTTACCAAAAACAACAGCCCCCGGCTGAAGGCGGCGAGCGGCATTCTCCCGACGAGGCGATGTTTGTAGATGAGGGTCCTTCTACGGGAGACAAGATCCCAGACATTGGCGGAAGGACGCCGATCCATGCGGCCCTCGATGATTTTGAGCTTCAGATTTCCATCGGGGAATATCAGGAGATTCGTCCACGTTTGGCGGAACTCGTCGATGATCTGCGTCAAGCACAGCGTATCGGCGACGTTGGACCGCTCATGGACAAATGGGGCGGGGCGGGATATTATCCCGCGGTCGTCGGAGCTCCTATCGATTTGATGCTGGAAGATATCCCTGCCATGATTATTGTGGCGGAAAAGTTCTTAAGTCACTCACCGAATTTAAGCGATCCAGCGATGGAAAGGTTTTCTCGTCAGTTCCCTTCGTGGATTGAGTCGAGGCCAGGTTTTGCGCGAGCGATGCGTGATTTTTTAAGTGAGAATAGTCGTCGCTTTACGTCGAGACAATTGATTATCGCCCAAGAGTACCAACTTTTAGGGTTGTATGAGAATATTTTTTGGCAACAGCCACCGAGCGCCGAAGCCCTGGTGATGAGGCTACAC
>JANLHA010000046.1 GCA_024653845.1 Candidatus Omnitrophota bacterium
CACGCTTCATATTCAAGAGGGGGTTAACCTAGGGTTGGTGGGGGAATCCGGATCTGGGAAAACGACATTGGGGCGGTTATTATTGAAACTGTATTCGGCAGATTCAGGGCAAATTTTTCTTCGAGGACAGGATGTTGCACGGTTGTCTTCTTCCCAATTTCGCCCTTTTCGGAAAAATATCCAAATGGTCTTTCAAGATCCATATAGCAGTTTGGATCCGCGTTACACGATTCGTAACATTCTTAAAGAAGCGTTAGCGCTAGATAAAAAGCTCTCTTCCCTTGAGGAACAAAAGAGGATGGAGCAAGTTCTTAAAGATGTTGGATTGGGGGTTGACGCTTTGAGTCGGTTCCCTCATGAATTTAGCGGAGGCGAACGTCAACGGATTGCGATTGCCCGGGCGTTGATCATGCATCCGCAACTTTTAATTCTCGACGAGGCGGTTTCATCCTTGGATGTTTTGGTGCAGCAGCAAATCATTGAATTATTAAAACGCTTGCAAGACCAATACTCTTTGACGTATATTTTTATCTCTCACAACCTGCGCGTGGTACGCAAACTTTGTCAGCAAATTGCCGTCATGTATCAAGGGAAGATTGTTGAGTTTGCGTTAACCGAAGATGTTTTTAATCGACCGGCGCATCCGTACACTCAGGAACTTTTGAGTGCCGCCGTGAGTTATCGATCTAAAGGGGAAGACTCCATGAATCGAGGTCCTCATGAGTGAAAATTTTTGGAAAAGATTGAGCCTTTTGGCCGGATATGTGGCCCTGATCGCCATTTTTAGCCTTTTGTCCTTTATGGCGAACATCGAGATCAAAGACCTTGACCTGTGGCTGCATATCGGGATGGGACGTTACATTGTTGGACATGGATTTCAAGTCCCGTCGGTAGATGTGCTTTCTTGCACAATTGCAGGACAACCCTGGGTCAATCATGAATGGTTATTCCAACTCATTGTTTATTTCGTTCATCAGTGGGGAGGACCGGAAGCCCTGATCAATATGCAGGTGGTTTTGGTCTCCATCACGATGGGTGTTTTATTGATTTTGGGATACAACAAAAACAAACAATTAGCCACGATTTTTTTGTTGCTTTTGGTGTCGTTGGTTTATCAGACGCGATTCACCACCCGCCCCGATCTTTTTAGCCTTTTTTTCTTCTCGATTTATATTTTGGTCCTCGCTTTTTATCTCGATCGTCGCTGGGCCACATATATTCTTTTTGGAATCCAGATTTTGTGGACGAACATTCATGGATTCTTTTTCTTGGGTCCGGTTTTCATTTTCATCGCTTTGATTGCAGAATGGTCCAAGCGTCATCTGCGACTTCCCTATGAATGGAATCATATCGCCCGATTGACGGATGATGAATACCGACGATTAAAATTCATTTTTATCATGGTGATTTTGGCGTGTTTCTTTAATCCTTTGGGGGTCCAGGGAGCATGGTATCCCGTGCGTGTCTTTTTTGAGCTTTCCTCAGAATCTAAAATCTTTTTTCAGAAAATTGTGGAATTGAAACCCCCGATCACGTGGGGCAATATTTTTTCGGCCGAAAATTACCCATTTTATAAATTGCTCATTTTATTGTCTTTCATCAGTTTTGTTTTTAACCGTCGAAAGATTGATATTGGAGTTTTGTTGTTCTGGCTGTTATTTCTTTTTTTCTCTTTAGGGGCGGTGAGGAATATTGTTTTTTTTGCTTTTGCTGCCTATTTAGCTTTTCTTTCCAATATTGTTCACCTGACGTTAGAGGACGTTTTACCGATAGAGATTGTTGATAAAAAATTTGTTCATATCGGTTCAACAATTTTGAAAATTTTCATCACGATCTGGGTCTTGCAATTTTGGACGGACATCTCCACCAATGGATATTTTGATTTTGATAAATATGAGCGCAAAAGCGAATTTGGCGGAGTGGCGTTGCGCTCATATCCGTATCATGCGGCTGACTTCTTAGTCGAGAATCAAGTCAAGGGCAACTTTTTCAATGATTTCAATACGGGAGCTTATCTTGTTGGACGATGTTCTCCGAATATCAAAGTTTTTATCGATGGTCGTACCGAAGTTTATGGCCCAGAATTTTTTAAAGACTATCAGAAAATCTGGGAACAGGATAACCCTGAGGCTTTTAAAGAAGCCCTGGAGAAATATCAAATTACCGGAATTTTACTCAACTCTGTGCATGATCCCATCCCGGAGAAAATCCTTGTTTGGACTCAGGAGCAAAAGGATTGGGTTCCTGTATATTTTGATCATGATGCGGTGATTTATTTGAAAGATATTCCCGAAAATCAGCCGATTATTGAAAAACATCGTCAGGACCTGGCTCATCGTCCGGCCACCCCCGTGGATCTTTTTCGTTTGGGAGTGAAGAAGGTTATTCCTTATCAAAGCATCAATCGCGCTTTTACTCTTGAGAACCTGGGATTCGACG